>NZ_CP130831.1:300000-387500 GCF_030549525.1 Stenotrophomonas sp. 704A1
CATCAGGTCACCGTGGAGGTGCCCGGCCTTGCCGGCAGCACGCTGGGCCCGGACAGCTACCTGCAACTCAGCTTCTGGCTGGACGCAGGTGCCGACTTCAGCGGGCGGGCCTTTGCCGCCGGGCAGAAGAGCGGCAGTGTGCAGCTGGCCGAAGTGCAGATCGAAGCGGGCGACACCGCCACCGACTTCGATCGTCGCTCCGACGCAATGGAACTCATGCTCTGCCAGCGCTATTACGAAACGGTGGATGTGAACCGGATCCTGGGCATCACCTACACCGCCAACGGCGACACGCGAGCCTGCATCCCGTTCAAGGTGCGCAAGCGGATAGCGCCCAGGATCTCCTCGCCGTCCAACGCACTGAACCTGGTGGGTTTCGGCTCCGAAGGCAGCCTCATCAACTTCAACGGCGGCAGCCCCGGCTGGCAGTCCACCGTGGACGCGGCCGTGTTGTCCACGATGTCCAACAACATGCAGCAGTGGGGCGCGGTGGTGGTGTGGTCGACCACCTCCCAGATTCTGGTGCACGCAGATGCGGAGCTCTGAGCCATGAACGGAATCACCACCGGAACCGGCCCCATTCCCTGCTTCACCACCCTTGTGTCACTGCGCCCCGGGCACCGCGTCATCGTGCCCCACGGCCATCCACCCTATCCCGTACCGCCTCTTCCCCTCGTCGCACAGGAGCGCACCCCATGATCACCGCCGATGCCCAGCAGCTTGAGCCGGGTGGCCGCATCACCGTCTACGAGCTGGACGCCAGCAGTTTCGGTGCCGACAAACTGTTCTTCCATGCACACCTGCAGAGTGGCCTCATCTGGTGGCAGGGCCAGGAGTATGGCCCCTGGCCGATCGAGGCCAGTGGCTTCGAGCGCACCAGTGACCAGCCGCCGAATCCCCGCCTGCGCGTGAGCAATATCGACGGTCGCATCACCGCCATGTGCCTGCTGTTCGATGACCTGGTCGGTGCCCGCATCATCCGCCGGCAGACACTGGCAAAGTACCTGGACGCGGCCAACTTCGAGGAGGGCAATCCCAGTGCGGATCCCGCCGAGCACTTCCCCGATGAAGTCTGGTTCATCGAACGCAAGATCGGCGAGGACAAGCAGATGGTCGAGTTCGAGCTGACCACTGCCATCGACCTCAACGGCCAGCAGCTGCCGGGCAGGCAGATCATTGCCGGCATGTGCGGCTGGCTGGTACGCGGTGGTTACCGCGGCCCCTACTGCGGCTACAACGGGCCGGCGGTGGCCGACGGCGACGACGTGGCCACCGACGATCCTGCCCGTGACCAGTGCGGGGGCCGCGTGCGCAGCTGCAAGCTGCGCTTCGGCCAGGACAAGCCGTTGCCCTATGGCGGCTTTCCCGCCGCCGGTCTGCTGCGCTCCTGAGCCAGCCGTCCACCGACCTTCCACTTCCAGGCCCGCCCGTGTGGGCCTTTTTCATGGGTGAAACATGCAACCGACAACCCTGCAGGCCATCCAGGCACACGCCGTGGCCGAGTACCCGCGCGAATGCTGCGGGCTGATCGTGGCCATCAACGGCCACGAACACTATCTTCCCTGCCGCAATGTGGCTGCCACACCCAGTGAGCATTTCCGGCTGCCGGCCGAGGACTATGCCGTCGCCGAGGACAAGGGCGAGGTGCTGGCGCTGGTGCACAGCCATCCCGACGCGGCCGCGACACCTTCGGATGCGGATCGGGTC
Source organism: Stenotrophomonas sp. 704A1 (assembly GCF_030549525.1). Classification (NCBI taxonomy): domain Bacteria; kingdom Pseudomonadati; phylum Pseudomonadota; class Gammaproteobacteria; order Lysobacterales; family Lysobacteraceae; genus Stenotrophomonas; species Stenotrophomonas tuberculopleuritidis. The sequence continues at coordinate 301,708 of NZ_CP130831.1, forward strand.
ATGTGCGAGCGCAGCGGGCTGACCTGGCACATCGTCAGCGTTGGTCAGGTCGCTGGCGAGGCGCCACTCTGCGGGGATCTGCAGACCCTGCATCCCTCGGGCTACGTGGCACCGCTGGTCGGTCGCCAGTTCGCCCACGGCGTGCTGGACTGCTACAGCCTGGTCCGTGACTTCCACGCACGCGAACTGGGCATCCCGCTGTCGGAGTACGAACGGCAGGACGACTGGTGGAGCCACGGCCAGGACCTGTACAGCCTTGAACGCCTGCATGCGGAGGGCTTCGACCTGATCGAGGGCGAGCCGCAGCGGGGCGACATGATCCTCATGCAGATCCGCTCGCCGGTCACCAACCACGCAGGCATCTACCTCGGCGACGGGCAGATGCTGCATCACCTGCATGGCCGTCTGTCCGAGACCGTACCCTACGGCGGCATGTGGGCCGAACGTACCCGCTGCATCGTCCGCCATCGCGGGGTGCGCCATGACTGACCGTCTGCGTACGATCCGCCTGTACGGCAAGCTGGGCGCGCGCTTCGGGCGCAGGTTCCGGCTGGCGGTGAACAGCCCGGCCGAGGCCGTGCATGCGCTGTGCGTGATGCTGCCTGGCTTCCAGCAGTACCTGATGGGTGCGAAGGCCAAGGGCATGGAATTTGCCGTGTTCAATGGCCGCCAGAACCTGTCGCGGGATCAGCTGCACGATCCGCCCGGGCAGGATGACATCCGCATTGCGCCGGTCATGGTGGGCAGCAAACGGGGTGGCGTGCTGCAGACTGTCATCGGTGTCGTTCTGATCGTGGTTGCCAGCATTTACGGCGGTCCGGGCGCAGGTACTGCAGTCGCAAAGTTCTGGGGGGCTGTCGGCACTGTGGGCTGGAGCATGGCATTGGGCGGCGTCGCACAGATGCTGACGCCGCAACCCAAGGGAATGGGCGCCAAGGACAGTCCTGATAACACGCCGAGTCACAGCATGAACGGCACCGTCAACACACAGGCGCAGGGGAACCCCGTACCGGTCGCCTACGGCGGCCATGACAGCAAGGGCATGTTCATCGGCTCGGCCGTGATCAGCGGCGGCATCCTCGCGGAGGACCAGTTTTGAACCAGATCACTCACTCCGCACCGCGCACGCGCGGTGCAGCAGCCCCCCTGCTGGTGGGCGCCAAGAAGGGCGCCAGCAATGCCCGCACACCGGTGGAGACGCCGGACAGCCTGCACTCGATGGCAGTTGCGCGCATCATCGACCTGGCCAGCGAAGGCGAAATCCGCGGCCTGGTCGCCGGCAGGCAATCCATCTACCTGGACCAGGTACCGATCGAGAACGCGGACGGCACGCTGAACTTCTCCGGCGTCGACGTGCAGACCCGCTCCGGTACCCAGGACCAGGAGCACATCAGCGGCTTCCCTTCCATCGAGAACGAAGTCGCGGTCAATGTCGAGCTGCGCAGTGATGCGCCGGTGGTGCGCACCGTGTCCGGTGCCGACCTGTCGGCCGTGCGCATCCGCTTCGCGGTGCCGGCGCTGCAGAAGACCAATACCGAAAATGGCGACACCGAGGGCTATCGCATCATGTATGCGGTGGACCTGGCCACCGACGGCGGCCCGTTCAGCACGGTGCTGACCGATGCCTTCAGTGGCAAGACCACCACCCAGTACGAGCGCAGTCGCCGCATCGATCTGCCTGCCGGCAGCCAGTGGCAGGTGCGCATCCGCCGGCTGACCACCAACGCCAACAGCAGCACCATCGCCGACACCATCAACGTGCTGTCGATGACCGAGATCATCGATGCCAAGCTGCGCTATCCGAACTGTGCGCTGGCGGCGGTGCAGGTCGATGCCAGCCAGTTCCAGAACATTCCCACCCGTTCCTACCAGTTGTGGGGGCGCATCGTGCGCATCCCCTCCAACTACGATCCGCTCAGCCGCCTCTACAGCGGCGTGTGGGACGGCACCTTCAAGAGCGGCTGGACCAACAACCCGGCGTGGGTGTTCTTCGATATCGTGACCAACGATCGCTTCGGCCTGGGTCACCGTGTTCCGCTGGACTGGGTGGACAAGTGGCGGCTGTACCAGATCGCACGCTACTGCGACGAGCTGGTCAGTGATGGCCAGGGCGGCAAGGAGCCGCGCTTCACCTGCAGCCTGTATCTGCAGACCCGCGCCGAGGCCTATCGGGTGCTGCAGGATATCGCCACCATGTTCCGCGGCATCAGCTTCTACGCGGCAGGGCAGGTGATGGCCTCTGCCGACATGCCCAAGGACCCGGTGCTGACCTACAGCCAGGCCAACGTCATCGAAGGGCGCTTCCACTATGCGGGCAGCAGTCGCACGGCGCGGCACACGGTGGCGCTGGTATCGTGGATCGATCCGGATGACTTCGGCCGGCAGAAGGTCGAGGTGGTGCAGCATCTGCCCGGCGTGGCCCGCTACGGCATCAACCAGACCGAAGTGACGGCGGTCGGCTGCCATTCGCGTTCGCAGGCGCAGCGCGTCGGCAACCACATCCTGCATACCGAAATGCTGGAAACCGAAACCATCAGTTTCTCGGTGGGACTTGACGCGCTGGGCTGCATGCCGGGCGACGTGATCCTGGTGGCCGATCCGAACCGTGCCGGCCGCCGCAATGCCGGTCGCATCCGCAGTGCCGGCGTGCGCAGCCTGGTGCTGGACCGGGTGCCCGAGCAGATCGCCGCCGGTGACACCCTGCGGGCCACCCTGCCCAGTGGGCAGGCCGAAGCACGCACGGTGCAATCGGTGGACGGCGAAACGGTCACCGTCACTGCACCATGGTCGGCGTTGCCGGTGGCGCAGTCGGTCTGGGCGCTGGAATCACCGGAGCTGGCGCTGCAGCACTATCGCGTGCTGTCGATCAGCGAGGGCGAAGAGCTGACCTACCAGATCACGGCGCTCAAGCATGTTCCGGGCAAGTACGCCGCCATCGACGATGGCACGCGGCTGGAGCAGCCGCCGATCAGCATCATTCCGCCCAGCGTGCAGCCGCCGCCGGCCAACGTGCGCATGGACTCGCATGTGGTGGTCGACCAGGGCATCGCCACCTCCGTGCTCACCATCGAATGGGACGCGGCAGACAAGGCAATCGGCTACGACGTGGAATGGCGCCGTGGTGATCTCAACTGGGTCCGCGCCGGTCGCGTCGGGACGCAGAGCCTGGAAGTGCGGGGCATCTATGCGGGCGAGTATCTGGCGCGGGTGCGTGCGGTCAATGCGCTCGGTGCGGTATCGCAGCCAACGCTCAGTGCGCTCACCCGCATTGAAGGAAAGACGTCACCGCCACCGGCACTGACCTCGCTGACCGCCCGCAGCCAGGTGTTCGGCATCGAGCTGGCCTGGCAGTTCCCGGCAGGCGCCACGGATACCGAGCGCACGGAACTCTGGTACAGCACCAGCCCGGATCGCGCGGCCGCCATCAAGCTCGGCGACTTCGCCTATCCACAGTCGCGTCACCAGATGAACGGTCTCGCGGCGGGCGCGCGCTTCTGGTTCTGGGGGCGCCTGGTCGATCGCAGCGGCAACATCGGTCCGTGGCATCCGGTGGATCAGGGGGTCCTTGGCGAGTCCAGCAGCAACCAGGCTGACTACGATGCCTACTTCGCCGGTCGCATCAACGAAAGCGCGTTGGGCCAGCAGCTGAGGGGCACGATCGAGCGCGTCACCGAAGTGCTGCCGCTGGTCTGGGATGCCGAGGCAACCTACACCCCGGGCCAGACCGTCATCCACGATGGCCGGATCTGGAGCTGGCAAGGCGCCGCCGCGGGCAATGAAACGCCGCCAGGCAGCCATTGGAAGAACATCGGCGACGCCATCGCCGAGGCGGGCGCCATCGTCGGCCGTGTCGACCAGCTTGAACTGGACGTCACCGACGTCGATGGCAAGGTAGCCGCGCAGGGGCAGAAGGTCGACGGCTTGTTCGCGCAGGTCAGCGACCACAGTGCCGGTGAGGAGGACTACAACGTCGGCGAGAACGACGTCAGCGCCGGCGCCATCACCGTCTACAGTGTGATGGCCGAGAAGGACGCGGCCCTGGCCAAGCGTGTGGATACCGTCGAAGCCTCCATCGAGGGTGTTCCCGGCAAGATCGAGGGTGTCAGTGCTGCGGTCCAGCAGGTCTCGCAGGCGGTGGTCAACCTCGACGGCAAGGTCAGCGCGACCTATACGGTCAAGGCGCAGATCAGCAGCGCCGGGCAGATCTACATGGCCGGCATGGGCCTAGGTGTCGAGCAGCAGCCGGACGGCAGCTACCAGAGCCAGATCCTGATGCAGGCCGATCGCTTCGCCTTGTTCAACACTAACAGTGGCCAGGTCAGTGCGCCGTTCGTGGTGCAGGGCGGGCAGACCTTCATCAACCAGGCACTGATCGGCAACGGCTGGATCCAGAACGCCATGATTGGTGACGTGATCCAGTCCAACGCGGTCGGTGCTGGGGGGCAACCGCGATGGAGGCTGGACAAGAATGGGTCGCTGACCATTCGCGGTGCAAATGCCAACGGTGGCTTCATGGAGTTGAACGACAACGCGCTTCGTTTCTGGAACAGTGCCGGGAATGTTGCACTGATCGAGCTGGGGGAGCTGCTGTAATGGCCAAAGGCTTTCGTCAACGTGACCCGGCGGGCAACCTCCTGGTCGACGTAACTACCCGGTTGCCGCGAATTATTGGCCGGGTGACCCTTTCCCCAGGTGTTAGTGGCTCGGTGTATGTGCCGACGAGCGGCAACAACCCGATCTTCTACTATTACGCTGGCAGCAATATTCCGGGTCGGGAAGCGGGTTCTCCCAACATCACAGTGAATGACGGCGCAAACACCATTTCGTGGACCTATCCGGGTTCTGCGTATTACGCCGGCGGCACGTTGGCATACGGGAGGTACTGAATGTCCATCGGAGCAAGAATCCGGGGTGAAGATGGATCATTGGTACAGATCGATCCGCAGTTCGAGAACCTTTGTCTTCGTGACAAGGGTGTTGTGCGAACAGAAATGTTCGGAACCAGTGGTGCTTCCAGAAACGTTGGCGTAGCCACGATCCAGCTTTCTGGCTGCAACGAACCACTGTTGATGGTTCGGTGTGATGGCGTGTTTATAGGGCTTCGTTCGCGCAACAAGGTGGGTGCCACCTACTCCTGGCAGCTCGTCGCCAGCAGCCCGGTGGTAGATATCGAGTACTGGGTCTTCGATACCACCAATGTGGCGCAGATGGCGTTTGTCACGTCGAAGGGCTTGCGTATCCGAAATTCCGACGATGGACGAGTGATATTTGATTCCAGGTACAAGTACATGCGCGTTCTGAAGTTGATCAACACCACCATGGGAACCGGCGCTCAGTCTCATGCGATCCCCGTTGCTTCGGGTGTCGCGGTTGGGTTTGGCAACGCATCATTGAGTACGCTGATCGCCGGCGGTCCAATCAGTGGTGGCGGATACTGGCTCTATCAGGTCACGGTGAACGTCGCTGGCTTCATGACAACGAGCAATGGACAGATTCAGTCGCGCCTGATAACCATCAACTCCTTCACCAATGAGGGCCAAGGTACGCCGCCCTATGGCGGTGGCATCATCGGCAGCTTCAACGCTTCTGCTCTGGTGTGTGATGTAAGAAACTACTGACTTGGGCGTTGGAGGATGGGGCGTGCCACTGCGTGACTACCCAGCCATTGTCTGTCAGCGATCCAGTCCGGGCGGCCATTTGAGCCGCCCGGCCCCTTCCCGTAGACTGCGCCCCTCCCACGCTCCCCGACGACGCACTGCAGTGATCACGCCACCCTGACCCTTGCCGCACATCGGCAGCCGGCCCGCCCGGCCCAGGAACCCGTGTCTTTCCACTGCAGCGCCATGCGGCCACACCCGCGTGCGCGCGGAGATTTTGCATGCAAACGTCCTATCCCCTGCGCCAGCAATGGCTCGGCAACCTCCGTGGCGATCTGCTGTCCGGTACCGTCGTCGCCCTGGCCCTGATTCCCGAGGCCATCGCCTTCTCGCTGATTGCCGGCGTCGATCCGAAGGTCGGCCTGTATGCCGCGTTCTCCATTGCCGTCATCACCGCCATCGCCGGCGGTCGTCCCGGCATGATCTCCGCCGCCACCGGCGCGATGGCGCTGGTGATGGTCGATCTGGTCAGGGATCACGGCCTGCAGTACCTGTTCGCCGCCAGCATCCTGGCCGGGCTGCTGCAGGTGCTGGCCGGCGTGTTCAAGCTGGGTTCGCTGATGCGTTTCGTCTCGCGCTCGGTCATCACCGGCTTCGTCAACGCGTTGGCGATCCTGATCTTCCTGGCACAGATGCCCGAGCTGATCGGCCGCGGTCCCACGGTCTACGTGCTGTGTGCCGCCGCACTGGCAATCATCTACCTGCTGCCGCGCCTGACCCGTGCCGTGCCCTCGCCGCTGGTGGCGATCGTCGTGCTCACCGTCGTGGTGATCGGCTTCGGTATCGATGTCCGCAGCGTCGGAGACATGGGCCAGCTGCCGGACAGCCTGCCGCAGTTCCTCATTCCCGATGTGCCGCTCAGCTGGGACACGCTGCGCATCCTGCTGCCGGTGTCGGCCACGCTGGCCGTGGTCGGCCTGCTCGAATCGATGATGACCCTGCAGATCGTCGAGGACATCACTGAAACCCCCAGCGAACGCAACCGCGAATGCGTCGGCCAGGGCGTGGCCAACACGGTCACCGGCTTCCTCGGCGGCATGGCCGGCTGCGCGATGATCGGCCAGTCGGTCATCAACGTGACCTCCGGTGGCCGCGGCCGGCTGTCCTGCCTGGTGGCCGGCGTGCTGCTGCTGGTGCTGGTGGTGTACGGCAGCGAGCTGGTGCGGCAGATCCCGATGGCCGCGCTGGTGGCGGTGATGATCATGGTCAGCATCGGTACCTTCAGCTGGCGTTCGCTGCGTGACCTGCGCACGCACCCGCGCAGCTCATCGGCAGTGATGCTGCTCACCGTGGTGGTCACCGTCGCCACCCATGACCTGGCCAAGGGCGTGCTCAGCGGCGTGCTGCTGTCGGCGCTGTTCTTCGCGCGCAAGGTGGGCCGCATGCTGGACGTACAGCGCGAGGATGTGGGCGATGCCCAGGTCTACCGCGTGCGCGGCCAGGTGTTCTTCGCCTCGGCCGGACAGCTGGGTGCCGCCTTCGATTACCAGCACGTAGCACCGAAGGTCGAAATCGACCTGCGTGACGCCCACCTGTGGGATCTGACCGCCGTGGCCGCGCTGGAGCGCGCGCAGGAAAAGCTGGCCGCGCATGGCGCGCAGGTCAGCGTGGTCGGCCTCAATGCGGCCAGCCAGACGCTGGTGGAGCAGGTAGGCGCACGCGGCAGGCTGCATTGAGCAGTGGCTTTCGGCCTGCGCCTGCGCGACGCGCCGGAAAGCTGAATCCAGTCAGCCATCTGAAACCAAGGCTGACGTAGCATTGTCCTCGTTACGGGGCCGATGGACGGCCCCTGCTTGCCGGCCCAGCCGGCCACGTGCCAGGGAGTAGTGAGCAATGCAGGCAGCAAACGCCCGTCGGGGCCTTGAATGGATCTCTCCTGGCACGCGGCGGGGAGGGATGCTGGCGATGTGCCTGGTACTGGCCGCCTGCCAGGCGCCTCCAGCCGATACGGCCGCCGCTGCGCTGCAGCCAGCCGCCCCGGCTGCCACCCAACCGCAGGCACCGGCCGCGACCGAAAGCGCGCAGCCGCAGCGCGATGCGTCCTATACCGATGGCCGTCTGCGCCCGGCCTACGGCTGGTGCGTGGATGAAGCCGGGCAGGACGCCGGCAAGCTGGCCGCCTGCGGCAAAGACGAGCTGGCCTATCAGGAAGCCCGTCTGGCTGACGCTGCCGCCAAGGTCGTCGCGACGCTGGATGGCAGTGCGAAGCAGAGCTGGACGGCCGCGCAGGCAACCTGGCGCAACGACACCGACCGTCACTGCACCGCCGCTTCCAACAGCAGCGCAGAGCAACTGCAGCACGCGCAGGAATGTCGCCTGTTCCGCGTAGCCAACCGCGCCGACCAGCTGCTGGCGCAGAGCGCACCGCCGGATACCTCGTATACCCAGGCCACGCTGCGCCCTGAATACACCCGCTGCGTGCAGGAAGCCCGGGGCATGGATGACCGGTTGGAAGCCTGCGACGCGGCCGAGCTCGCCCATCACCAGGGGCTGCTTGAAAAGCAGGTCGCCCGGCTGATGGATGGCCCCGATGGCCCGGCCAAGGATCGCTGGATGGACGAGCAGGCCGATTGGGCTGAAGACACCGACAAGCGCTGCAGCCCGGCCACCGACGGCGTCGGTCAGGCGCTGGACGCGCAGTCATGCCGCATCAACCGCTATGCCAACCGTGCAGTGGAATTGCAGGCGCTTGCCGGGCTTCGTTGAGGGCACCTGAAACCTGAACGCAGTCAGTCATTGGCGTTCTGTGCTGGAGTACGATCGCCGCAGTGATAGGGCCGATGGACGGCTCTTTTTTGCCGGTCCAGCTGGCGACACACAAGGGAGAAGCAAGCCATGCAAGCCGTGAGCGCGCCTGCGCGCAGTGATCGATGCGCCTTTCAAAGCCCACGCGGGATGGCGTTGGTGCTGTGCCTTCTGCTGAGCGCGTGCCAAGCCCCTTCGGCGGACAGTGCCCCGGCCACTCCGGCCACCAGCGCAGATGCGTCTGCACCGGCGGCAACAGCGACGCCGGCCAGCGCGCCACCTGCAGCGACAGCCGCCGATGCCGACGTGGATGCCGATGAGTTTCCCGCGCCGTTGCCTGATGCGTCCTACACCCAGGCCAATCTGCGTCCCGCCTACGCCCAGTGCGTGGACGCCAGCGAAGCGGTGACGCCGCGTCTGCAGGCATGTGGCGACGAGGAGCTGAGCTACCAGGAAGACCGCTTGGCCGAGATCGTTGCCGGTGTCGTGGCAAGTCCTGACAGCAAGGACAAGGATGATTGGATGGATGCGCAGGCCGCCTGGTGGTCCGATACCAATCGCCATTGCCGTTGGGATCCCAAAACCGATGGCCAGGGCCAGATGCTGGACGCACAGTCGTGCCGCATCAACCGCGTGGCCAACCGCGTTGACCAGCTGCAGGCCGCTGCGCAGAACAAGTGAACTGAGTCCACGGCATTGCCAACCGAGAGGAGTCCTTCGACATGGATGTGGTGGCCGACGCAAAGAAGGCGATGGAGCACTGGCATCGCGGCCAGACCTCCGCCCGTTTTGAAACCGACAACCGTGGCCCGGGCTGGATTTCTTCCGGCAAGGGCGATCATGGCGGCGTGTCCTATGGCAGCTACCAGTTCGCCAGCGCCTTTGGCGGGGTGGACGAATATCTGAAGTCGTCCCGGTATGCCGACCAGTTCCACGGCCTGAAGCCGGCTACGGATGCCTTCAGCGAGCGCTGGAAAGCAGTGGCCGCGCGCGACGAAAAGGGCTTTGCCCAGGAGCAGCACGATTTCATCCAGCACCAGTACTACGACGTGCAGAAGGGTCGCCTGAAGAAGGCCGGCGTGGATCTGGAAGGTCGCGGCCCCGCTGTGCAGGACGCGTTGTGGAGCACCTCGGTGCAGTATCGCAACATGACCCGCGGTGTATTCCAGAACGGCCTGAAGCAGGCTTACGGCGATGACTACAGGTTGTCCGAACTGAGCGACGAACAGATTGTCCGGGCCGTGCAGGATTACAAGCATGCCAACGTCCAGCGCCACTTCGAGAGTTCACCCAGGCAGTGGGATTCGCTACGCGAACGAACGCTCAACGAGAAGTCCGAGCTGGTCGCACTGGCGCGCTACGAGAAGATCAACCACGACCCGCAGCCCTACCGGGGCAAGACCTACGAGCAGGCATTCGGTGAGCCGGCGCATCGTCAGTCCGCCGCACGCGCAGCGCGTGCACCCATGGCCGATGGTGTGCTGGTGCAGGGCGAGCGCGGCAATGAGGTGCACGCGCTGCAGCAGAAGCTGGCCCAGGCCGGGTACACCGGTATGGATGGCAAGGTGCTGAAGCCCGACGGCGATTTCGGCAGCGACACCCATCATGCGGTGCGTCAGTTCCAGAAGGCACATGGGCTTGAAGAAGACGGCAAGGCGGGGCGCGATACGCTGTCTGCACTGAATGCTGCCGTTCGCCAGCCGGCACCGCCAGCGGCGTCGGTTCCTCTGCCGGAACGCCACGAAGCAAAGGCGCCCGCCGCAGCGGCTGCGTCGGTGGCCGCCGCGCCTGGTGGCGGTCGCATCACGGTGATCGAGCCCTACGGCAACGTCACCAGCAACCGCACGCTGGCCCACGGCATCAGTGGTGAAACGGCCTACCGCGAGCTGAAGATCCATCACCCCAACAGGAATGCCGAAGCCGTGCGCACCGGCGACGCGCGCAAGGCCGACCGCCAATCAGGCATGGTCGAGGGCGAGATGGAGAACATCCGCACGCGCGAGGACAAGAATGACATTCCCCTGGTGCGCAAGGATCTGATCCTGACCGACCGTCTGGGCAACCGCGATGTAATGATTCCGAACCCGGTGGCTGGCTACGCGCAGTTCAACAAGGACGCCACCCATTCGATCAGCCTCTACAGCCACCCCGTCGGCGATCCGCGCCGCGAACTGGTAGGGCAGGTGCTGCACGGTGCAGCCGGCACGTCGCCCTACAAGAACGGCGACTTCGTCGAATACGGGGCGCCGCTGATCCAGCAGTCGAACGCCGGCAGCAAACCAGTGCACGCACATATCGAAGTGGAGCCTGCGCAGTTCCGCAGGTACCTCGGCGACATGCTCAATGACCGCATCACGCTCGGTGGCAAAGTCCACGCGCAGGGTCCGGAAGCGGCGCAGGCCGCACGTGCCACGCAGCAGGCACCGATGGCCGACGGCATGCTGGTGAAGGGCGAGCGCGGCGACGAGGTCAAGGCGCTGCAGGGCAAGCTGGCCGCGCTGGGTCATGTGGGCGCGGACGGCAAGCCGCTGGCCGCCGATGGCATCTACGGCAAGGACACCGTTGCAGCGGTCACCCGGTTCCAGATCGACAATGGCCTGGAACAGGACGGCAAGGCCGGCCGCCAGACGCTGGCCCGATTGAACGACCCGGCCGCAGTGAAGCCCGGCGCGCAGACCGCCGCCGGTCCGGCCCGCACCGAGCCGACCACGCCGGCTGCCCCCAGCATGCGCGACCCCTCGCATGCCGAGAACCCGCGCTTCAACCAGGCCCTGGAGAAACTGCAGGCGCTGCAACAGCAGCGCGTGCAGGCCGGGCTGTGCCCGCTGTTTGCCAATGCACAGGAAACCGAACGTGCCGCTGGCCAGCTCGCCTACGAGAGCAAGGTTGCCGGCATGCACCGGATCGACCATGTGGTCGCGCGCCCCGATGGCAGCGGCCTGTTCGGCGTGCAGGGCAACCTCGGCGACCCGGCCGCGCAGCGCATCTTCGTCGATCGCCAGCAGGCGGTATCGCAGTCGGTGGAGGCCAGTACCCGCCAGAGCGAGGACCTGGACGCCCAGTTCAACCAGCGCGTGCAGGATCAGCAGCAGGAACAGGTGAAGGGGCGCGCGCAGTAACGCCCCGCCCCGGGATGGGCCATCGGGCGGCTCCCGGCAGCGCCGGGCGCGCCCGGCGCCATTCAGCTGGGCGGTGTAAACTATTGATCTCACTGGCGAATGCCAGTCTCCACGATCAGCATCCCGATGACGTCCGCCACCGCCCGTTACGCCGATTCCCTGCGCCTGTCCGTCGCCCCGATGATGGACTGGACCGACCGCCATTGCCGCGTGTTCCATCGCGTGCTGGCGCCAGGTGCGCGGCTGTACACCGAAATGGTGCACGCCAACGCGGTCATCCATGGTGATCGCGATCGCCTGCTCGGCTTCGACCGCAGCGAACAGCCGCTGGCGCTGCAGCTGGGCGGCAGCGATCCGCTGCTGCTGGCGCAGGCCGCGCGCATCGCCGCGGACTGGGGCTACGACGAGGTCAACCTCAACTGCGGCTGCCCGTCCGACCGCGTGCAGGCCGGCCGTTTCGGCGCCTGCCTGATGCGCGAGCCGGTGCTGGTGGCCGAGTGCGTGGCCGCCATGGTCGCCGCGGTGGACATCCCGGTCACCGTGAAGTGCCGGCTGGGCGTGGACGAGGATGACAACTACGACGTGTTCGCCAGCTTCGTCGATCGCCAGGTCGATGCCGGTGCGGCGATGGTGGTGGTGCACGCGCGCAATGCGTGGCTGAAGGGTCTGTCGCCGAAAGAGAACCGTGAGGTTCCGCCGCTGAAGTACGACTGGGCTTACCGCCTCAAGCAGGAGCGCCCGGCGCTGCCGGTGGTGCTCAATGGCGGCCTGGCCAGCATCGAGGCGGTGCAGGCGCAGGCCGCGCACGTCGATGGCGTGATGCTTGGCCGTGCCGCCTACCACGACCCCTACCTGCTGCATCAGCTGGAAGCGCTGCAGACCGGCGCACCGCTGCGCCCGCGCGGCGAGCTGCTGCGGGCGCTGCGTCCCTACGTCGAGGCGCGCCTGGGCGAGGGCCTGGCCCTCAAGCACATCACCCGCCACCTCCTCGGCCTGTTCCACGGCCAGCCCGGCGGCCGTGCCTTCCGCCAGGTGCTGAGCGAAGGCGCGCATCGTCCGGGCGCCGACTGGACGCTCATCGAACAGGCACTGGCAGTGACCGAACGCGAAGCCGAGCGCGCTGCGGCGTGACCACAGTCACATTCCTGACTTGACATGCGCTGGGAATTCGTCCCGAATGTTCACTTAGATGAACAACGTCCGGGGAGGCCCGGAAAAGTTCAGATCGGATTCACCGCCCCAAACCAAGAATTTGCAAAAGATTTGTAAAAAACGCCGGGTCCCCTCCCGGTGCCCGGATTTACGACTTTTGAACGAATCGCCGTGCTCGGCTAGGATCGCATCGATGTCTTCCGCTCCCTTCCACCGCCGTCTTGCCCTGGCCACCTGCGTGGTCCTGGCGGCTGCGCCGCTGTCTTCAGCGCTGGCGCAGGACCCGCAGCGGGAGCAGGGCCGCGCCGAAATGATGGAGCGGGGCGGCCGTGGCGCCGGCAACGAGCGCTCGCTGTCCGATGCCGTGCGCCGTGTGCAGCGCACCACCGGGGGCCACATCCTGGGGGCCGAGCGCGTGCCGTTCGATGGCCGCGACATCAACCGGGTCAAGTACATGGACGACCGCGGCCGGGTCCGCTACATGGACGACCCCGCCCCGACACGTTCACAGCCGCGCACGCCGCGGTCGGATATGTCATCACTACGCGGCGATAACCCCTGAACAGGGATAGTTGTCGCTATCAACCCGTACCCACAGGCCTCCGGGCCACACCCAGGACACTAGGGAGAGTTCATGCGTATCCTTCTGGTCGAAGACGAAGCCCCGCTGCGTGAGACCCTGGCAGCCCGGCTCAAGCGCGAAGGTTTTGCCGTCGATGCAGCGCAGGACGGCGAGGAAGGCCTCTACATGGGCCGCGAAGTGCCGTTCGACGTTGGCATCATCGACCTTGGCCTGCCCAAGATGTCGGGCATGGAACTGATCAAGGCCCTGCGCGATGAAGGCAAGAAGTTCCCGGTGCTGATCCTGACCGCGCGTTCGAGCTGGCAGGACAAGGTCGAAGGCCTCAAGCAGGGCGCCGACGATTACCTGGTCAAGCCGTTCCATGTGGAAGAGCTGCTGGCTCGCGTCAACGCGCTGCTGCGCCGCGCCGCTGGCTGGAGCAAGCCGACCCTGGAATGCGGTCCGGTCGCGCTGGACCTGGCGGCACAGACCGTCAGCGTGGCCGGCAGCAATGTCGACCTCACCAGCTACGAGTACAAGGTGCTGGAGTATCTGATGATGCATGCCGGTGAACTGGTCTCCAAGGCCGACCTCACCGAGCACATCTACCAGCAGGACTTCGACCGCGACTCGAACGTGCTGGAAGTGTTCATCGGTCGCCTGCGCAAGAAGCTGGATCCGGATGGCGAACTGAAGCCGATCGAGACCGTGCGTGGTCGCGGCTACCGTTTCGCGATTCCGCGCAACGAGGGCTGAGCCCTTCAGCAGGCGATAAACGATGTCCGGCCGTCTGTGGTTCTTCCGACGCTGGCGGCCGCGCTCACTGCAGGCGCGCCAGATGTTCGCCGCGTCCGTGGGCCTGGTCGCGTTCCTGGCCCTGGCCGGTTACGCGCTTGATGCCGCCTTCGCCGATACGGCGAAGGCCAACCTGCGCGAGCGCCTGAAGAACTATGCCACCGCCTATGCGGCCGGCATCGACTTCACCCGCGACCGCTCGCTGTACATCCGCGAGCAGCCGCCGGATCCGCGCTTCGACGTCCCCGGCAGCGGCCTGTACCTGCAGGTGGTGATGCCCGACGGCAAGGGCAATTCGATGTCCGCCGAAGGCCCGATGCTGCCCACCGTCGGCGGCGGGCTGCTGGCCCCGCGCCAGGAAGTGTTCGAAGGCCCGCTGCCGATGATCCAGATCGACGGCAGCCAGGGCTCGGTGTACCGCTATGGCCTTGGCCTGGTGTGGGACGCCGACGCCGACCCGGCCACCGAGTTCCCGTACACCATCTACGTGATGGAAGACTCGCGCGCGCTGGGTGCGCAGCTGCGCGTGTTCCGCAGCCGGGTCTGGTTCTATCTGGGCGGCATCGGCCTGATCCTGCTGCTGCTGCAGACCGTCATCCTGCAGTGGAGCCTGCGTCCGCTGCGCCGCGTGATCACCGAGCTGACCAAGGTGCAGCGCGGTGAGACCGAGCGCATGAGCGAACGCCACCCGCGCGAACTGGAACCGCTGACCGACAGCATCAATGCCTTCATTGAAAGCGAGCGCGAGAATCTGGAGCGGCAGCGCAATACCCTGGCCGACCTGGCGCACAGCCTGAAAACACCGATCGCGGTGCTGCGCACGCAGATGGACAGCGGTGCCGGCGATGGCGCGCTGCGCGAGGAACTGGACGTGCAGCTGCAGCGCATGAACAACCTGGTGTCGTACCAGCTGGCGCGCGCGGCCTCCTCCGGCCACAAGCTGTTCTCCGCACCGTTGCCGATCGAGTCCAACGCCGAGGAAATCGTGCGGGGTCTGGAAAAGGTCTACGCCGCCAAGGGCGTGCTGTGCGAGTTCGACATCGATCCGGCAGCGCGCTTCCATGGCGAACCGGGTGACCTGCAGGAGCTGCTGGGCAATCTGCTGGAGAATGCCTTCAAGTGGGCCAAGCGCCGCGTGCTGCTGACCGCGCAGCCGTTGCCGGCGCCGAACGCGCGTCGCGCCGGTCTGCTGCTGGCGGTGGACGACGACGGCCCGGGCATCGCCCCGGAGGACATCGGCAAGGTGCTGCAGCGTGGCGTGCGTGGCGACGAGCGCGTGCAGGGCCATGGCATCGGCCTGTCGATCGTGCAGGATCTGATCAAGGACTACCGCGGCGAGCTGCAGGTGTCCCGTTCCAGCGAACTGGGCGGCGCCCGCTTCGAAGCGCGCCTGCCGCCGGGGCCCTGAACCCTCACCGCCGGGCATGGCCCGGCGCTACCGCAGGGGGCGGGGGGGCCTTGAATCCTCACCGCCGGGCATGGCCCGGCGCTACCGTGGGGCCGTCCGGACCTTCACCGCAGACGCGTGTTGACCGGTAGCGCCGGGCCATGCCCGGCGGATACACCGATCAACCGCCCATCGCTGGCGGCTCGCCGTAGAACCGGCGCAGGTGCGCGGCCACGTCCGGCAACGCCTCGGCCAGCAGGTCCGGCGCGGAAAAGTGGTACTCGCTGGCCACTGCGAAGAACTCTTCCGGTGCCTCGGCCGCGTACGGATCGATCAGCGTCTCCACCCCCGCATCCACCTGCGCGCAGAACGCGTCATAGGACGTCTGGAAGGCCGCAGCCCACGCGCGCTGCCAGGCACGTGGCAACGGTGGCGTACCATCCATCGCGCCATCCAGCGCGTCCAGCTTGTGCACCATCTCGTGCACGGCCACACAGTAGCCATCGTGCGGTGCGGCCAGATCGGCCTGCACGTCTGCCCAGGACAGAATCAGCGGACCGCTGTCCCACGACTCGCCGATCAGCTCGTCATCCCACTCGTGCAGCACGCCGGCGGCGTCCATGTGGCTTCGATGCACGCGGAATGCATCGGGGTAGACGATCAGCTGCGACCAGCCTTCCAGTCCCACCTCGCCGAACTCCAGCAACGGCAGGCAGCACAGCGCGGCCAGCAGCACCCGATCGCCAGGCTGCAGCTGCAGGTCGCCAATCGGGGAAATGGTCTTCTCATGCAGAAAGCGGGTGGCCAGTGCACGCAGCCTGTCGCGGCGTTGTTCACCCAGGCCCTGCAGCCACGCGGCGCGGTGGCAGGCATGGTCCCACAGCGCATCCTCGATCGGCCGCGGCGCGGGCCGCAGCCACTGCAGCAACGTCTTGATCAGCGGAACATACCCGGCAGGTAGCTGTGCCACTTCGGCGCACGGATGCGCTGCAGTACATCGTCATCGCCGCCGCCGCCACTGCTGGTGGCATTGGCTGCCGGCCGTACCTGCGCCGGCTTGGCGGTTGCCGTCGCCGGCGCGGTGCTGGGCGTGCGCTGCGAAGCGGCATCGCCGGCCGAGTACACACAGGCACCGCGGCTGTCATCAAGCGCTGCCGTGGCCGATGCCGCGAAGGGCATGCTCAGCAGGATCAGGCAATGGGCATAACGGCGCATTGACGACATCCAGGTTAAGGGAAGGTGAGTTCCCGATTCTAGCCCGAACCCCGCGCCAGATTGGAAGCCCGCCGGCAACCGGGGCGGCGGGCGTCGCTGGCGGCTTTCCCGCATAATTCCGTCCTGACCTTGTGGAAGCTGCCGTGGACGATCGCCAATTGCTGGCCAAACTCGCTGCCGGTCGCCTGTCCGGCGACGCCCTGGCCCGTGAGCTGGGCCAGACCCGGGCGGCGATTTGGAAGCGGATTCAAGGGCTTAGAGCCGCCGGGGTGGATATTGAAGGGCGCGCAGGCGAGGGCTACGGGGTAACCCGGCCGATCGATCTGCTCGACCCGCAGGCCATCCGCGCGGGCATGCCGCAGCCCGCCCTGACCCTGCTGGACGACCTGCAGGTGGCCTGGTCGGTGGATTCCACCAATGCCGAATTGTTGCGGTGCAGCGCCCCGCAGCGCGGCGTTCGCGTCCTGCTGGCCGAGCGCCAGACCGGCGGCCGTGGCCGTCGCGGCCGCAGTTGGGCGTCGCCCTTGGCCGCGCATGTGTACCTGTCGGTGCTGCGCCTGTTCGAAGGTGGCCTGGGCCGCCTGGCCGGGCTGAGCCTGGTGGCCGGCGTCGCGGTGGCCGAAGCTCTGCACGACCTCGGCTATGTGCAGGCCCAGCTGAAATGGCCCAATGACGTGCTGGTGGAGGGCCGCAAGCTGGTCGGCCTGCTGGCCGAAGGCGGTGGCGAGTACGCTGGCCCGGCGCGCGCGGTGATCGGTATCGGCATCAACGTGCACATGCCGCCGGCCTTCGCCGAACAGATCACCCAACCCTGGGTCGATCTGGACACCCTGGCCGGCGCACCGGTGGATCGCAACGTCGTGGTTGCTGCGGTGCTGGCGCGTCTGCTGCCGGCGCTGGAGCAGTTCGATCGCGAAGGGCTGGCCCCGTTCCTGCCGCGCTACGCCCGCTTCGACATGCTGGCCGGCCGCGCCGTGCGCGTCGACCTGGAAGGGCAGTGGCAGCACGGCACCGCGCTCGGCCTGGCCGAGGACGGCGCACTACGGGTGGATATCGATGGCCGCGAGCGCCTGCTGCATGCCGGCGAAGTCAGCGTGAGGAAGGCATGAGCGACTGGCTGTTCGATCTGGGCAATTCGCGCTTCAAATTCGCACCGCTGCAGGGTGACCGCGCCGGCGACGTGCAGGCCTGGGCGCACGGTGCCGAAGGCATGGCCGCGCAACCGCCCCACAGCCTGCCCAGCGGTGGTACTGCGTTTGTGGCCAGCGTGGCCGCACCATCGCTGACCAGCGCCATGCTGGACCAGCTGCAGCGCCGCTTCGAACACGTACAGGTGGTGCGTACCAGTGCCGCGTGTGCCGGTGTGCGCATCGCCTATGCCAGGCCGGAAAAGTTTGGTGTCGATCGCTTCCTGGCCCTGCTGGCCGCCGCGAAGGCGCAACGGCCGGTGCTGGTGGTCGGCGTCGGCACCGCCTTGACCCTTGATCTGCTTGATGCCGATGGCCAGCATCACGGCGGCCGCATCTCCGCCTCGCCCACCACCATGCGCGAAGCGCTGCACGCGCGTGCCGTCCAGCTGCCGGCCACGGGCGGCGACTACAGCGAATTCGCCAACGACACCGCCGATGCGCTGGCCTCCGGCTGCGATGGTGCCGCCGTGGCCCTGGTCGAGCGCAGTGCCCGCCAGGCGCAGCAACTGCTGGGCGTGATGCCCTCGCTGCTGGTGCATGGCGGGGGCGCACCGGCACTGATGCCGCTGCTCGATGGCGCCGACTATCACCCCTCGCTGGTGCTGGATGGCCTCGCCCGCTGGGCGGTGCACCAGCCCGCACGCTAGTATCGGCGCATGCTGACCCGTGCCCTGATCGTCGTACTGGCGATCCTCAATCTTGGTGTTGCCTGCTGGTGGCTGCTGCGCGATGAACCGGCGCGCGCGCCGTTGCCGCCGCCGCCGACCGGCGTGGCCGAGCTGCGCTGGCTGCCTGGCGGTACCGATGCGACCGTGGCCGCACAGGCCTCGACAGCGGCACCCACTGAAGCACTGGTGGAGCGTGAGGCTGCATCGGCCACCGCAGTGGCCGCTGCACCCGCACCGGCAACAGCAACGTCTCCGGCAGCCCGCAGGCCGACCGAACCGGTGAGCGCACCCGAGCCGGTCGCTGCTGTCGCCAAGCCCCCGGCCGAACCGGCGGCCGAGCAGCCCGCAGCCCCGACCACACCGCCACGCTGCCTGGCATTGGGGCCGTTCGCCGACCGCGCCGCCGCCGCCGCCGCACAGGGCCGTGCGGGCAACCTGCTGAGCCAGGCACGCCTGCGCGAGCAGCCCGCCGCCAGCGGCAGCGCCCGCTACCGCGTGCTGCTGCCGGCTGCCGCCAGCCGTGAGGACGCTCAGGCCACGGTCAAGCGCATCGTCGCCGCCGGCCTGAGCGACTACTACATCATCGGCCAGGGCGAGGAGACCAACGCCATTGCGCTGGGCCAGTACCGCAACCGTGAAGGTGCCGAACGGCGCGTGGCGGCGGTGCAGGCTGCCGGATTCCAGCCGCGCCTGGTGGCCAGCGGCGACGCCGGCCAGTGGTGGCTGGAAGGGCAGGTGGCCAGCGGCAGCGAGCCAGCCCAGGCCCAGCAGCGCAGCGGCGCGGCACAGAGCCGGTCGCTGGAATGCGCGCGGTTGCGCTAGAATCCCCCCACCGCGGCTGCGCCGCCGGTGAAGCACCATGCCGCTTTAGCTCAGTTGGTAGAGCAACTGTCTTGTAAACAGTAGGTCATCCGTTCGATTCGGATAAGCGGCACCATCTGGGATTGCCCATGCGCCCCGGAAGCGGGGGGCAACTGGAGAAGCCAGCGCACTGCGCTGGCCTTTTCGCGTCCAGACCTACTGCGGACGAACCAACTCGTTTCCAATCTGCTGACACCGTTGCAGCATCGACTCGCCGGATGGCGTTCCAAGCCGGATGGTGCCGTCCACCAGCAACGGATAAGTCTCAAGCCGCACACGATAAGCCTGCTGGGACGAGATGCGGACTGCCCGATCACCTGCAGCGAGCGGGGCTCCGGGCAAGCTCTCTTCCTTGATGAGCCCGTTGATCTTGAGTTGCGCACACAGCCCCGCGTAGTAGGCGCTTCTTTCGTCGCGCGCTCTGGGATGCTTCGTAGCGACTCCCAATGCATGAAGGGTCTCATGCGCAACTAGGTCAACCAGATTTGCGTAGGCCTGTTGTTGATCGCGGTAAACGTGCGAGGCAAGTGCAAGCGTCCTGCCTGTCGCAAAGCGGCCGAGCGACCTTGCCCTTATCGCTCCCGCAGTGCCTTCCGGTACAAGCAGGATCCGATAGTCGTTGGATGCCGCAGGTATCCATGATTCGGCCAAGTCCGCTGCCGCATCGACACGCGCACAGACATCTTCAGCAACGATTGCAAGCTCGGCCGCGATCTGCAGCCTGATACTCCGCTCAGTGTTTGTACAGAGGTGGGCATGAGTGGTGCCTATGTCGGTTCGACCAGGCAGCAAGGAAGCGGTGTGGAAGTAGCGGAGAGGACCGATCGGTACCGAAACAACTTCGGTGTAACCCGATGAAGCAACGCCCTTGGGCAGCGTGGTGGTCGCGCAGCCTGCAAGGCCCATGGCGCAGACGCCGATCAAGAAGATTGCGATTCTGTACATTCCATCTCCACAAAGAAGCGGGGGGCGTGCCCCCGCTCCGGTGAGTCAACTAGTGCTACATCCCGATGCACAAGTGCGGTGATGGGTGATTGACGGTCAGCATCGCCGAGTTCAGCTGCTGAGGAAGCTGTTCGCTGCATTGGGGGTGAGTCGTCGGCGACTGCGGCGACTCTTTCCGTAACCGCGGTGCGCTCGGCGTCAAATTCTGGCTCTGGCCTACGTCGACATTGCGAGGGTGCGATGTGCTGATCATAGTGCGCGCCATGGTAGAGCTCGTATGTCGCGTGAGGTACAACAGACGGAGCCTCCGTTTTGAACACGTCAGCGATCTGTCCGAGCGCCTGGTTTCGATTGATCCACCCGACCTGGAGTTCAACGGCAATGGCTTCATACTGTTGCGGCCGATTACCTGTGCCCGACACGCCAATGTCCGGTCCACCAGCCGCGATGAGTTCACGCTGGACCTGGACATTACTGAGCGTCGCAGCTGTTTCTCCTCGTAGCAGGGTATTTATATAGGATTGCTTGGACGTTGGATCGGGACGTTCGATAAAGAGGTGGTGCCCCACCTCGTGGGAAAGCGAGTGTGCGATTCTGGAGCCTTGCTCAATCGCATTCTCGTCGATAACGATATTCTCACCGGAAACAAGATTGGTGCCCATACCGGCTTGTCGCCCGAAGTGTTGGGAATTTCGCCAGAAGCGGCGCCAACGAGGGGTCAGTCAGCGGGGGTGCAGGACGGCGTACGGGTCCTGGGCGTGCACCCTCCTGCGGCTGTGGCAGTACAGAGTCTTCAGTACGTTCCATGTTGAGGCTCCTGCCCGGGGGGCAACGCTGACTGATCAATACGTGGGTCAATGTCACATTGTCAGGGGCAAGAGTGGGTGCAACCTCGGCACCGTTCACTGGCGCGCTCCAGTAGGGGCGGGAGTCAGGGGCGTCAGGCCGAGATGGATACTGTGCCGTTCCCTCCCGGATGATCTCTTCAAGCGCAACGCTGGGCGGCGCGACATCAAATGTCAGCTTCGCCTGCGCAGGATTCACTGCGCGCCATGAAAAAAAGCGTGGCCAGGCAGTATTGATGAAGGGCGACATCGCAATCTTCAATGAAGGGCGGTCGGGTCCGCGCGGCATCCTGCCATGCCAATGTCCTGCTGCACCGCCGCGAGTGGTGTCACATCCGTCTGGCTAGACTGTGCTTCTTTTTCCCCCGCAGGAGGCACCCATGGCCCATCCCATTTCCGTATCCCTGATCGGCGTTCCCACCGACGTCGGGGCCGGCCACCGGGGCGCGAGGCTGGGGCCGGAGGCCCTGCGCGTGGCGGGCCTGCCGGAGGCACTGGAAGCGCGCGGTGTGGAGGTGCGCGACCTGGGCAACCTGGATGGCCCGCGCAACCCGTGGACCGCGCCGGTGCAGGGTTACCGCCACCTCGACGAGGTGGTGGCGTGGAACCACGCATTGATGGAAGCCAGCTACGCTGAACTGCAGGCCGGCCGCATGCCGATCATGCTCGGCGGCGACCACTGCCTGGGCATCGGTTCGATTACCGCCGTGGCGCGCTGGTGCCGCGAGCAGGGCAAGGAGCTGCGCGTGCTGTGGCTGGATGCACATTCGGACTTCAACACCAGTGATGTCACTCCGTCGGGCAACATCCACGGCATGCCGGTGGCGTGCCTGTGCGGCCTCGGCCCTGATGCGCTGACCAGGCTCGGCGGCACCTCGCCGGCGATCAGGCCCGCGCAGGTGCACCAGATCGGCATCCGCTCGGTGGACCCGGAAGAGAAGCGCCTGATCAAGACCCACAAGGTCGATGTGTATGACATGCGCTACATCGACGAAAACGGCATGAAGCGCACCGTGGAAGCGGCGCTGGCCGGCATCGACGAGAACACCCACCTGCATGTCAGCTTCGATGTGGACTTCCTCGACCCGAGCATCGCGCCCGGCGTAGGCACCACCGTGCCGGGCGGAGTGAACTACCGCGAGGCGCAGCTGGTGATGGAGATGATCGCCGACAGCGGTCGCATGGGATCGCTGGACATCGTCGAGCTCAACCCCTTGCTGGACAAGCAGAATGCCACCGCCGAGCTGGCCGTGGACCTGGTCGAAAGCCTGTTCGGCAAGTCGACACTGATGCGCGATTGAGTGCCAGCCTGAACGGAATACTGCGTCGTTCACGCGCGCTCCACGCCACTGCCGCCAGATTGCACTTCACGCGGCAGTGGTGGCTCCTGGCCATCCCGCCGCCCCGATCACCCACCGAACCCCGTGATTGAGCGGTGTAGCGGAAAACCCAAGGAGAAGCCCATGAAGCGCGTAGTTGCCCTGATGCTGTTGTCGATGTTCTCGGTGGCCATGCTGGCCGGCTGCAACACCGTTGCCGGTGCCGGCAAGGACGTGCAGAAGGCTGGCGAGAAGGTCGAGGATGCCGCCAAGGGCAACTAAGCCCGACGCGGTGCGCACCACGGAAAAGGCCGGGAACATCCCGGCCTTTTTCATGCGCGCGTGCTGGCAGGCCGGTACGTCGAAGCGGAGTGAACCATTCAAGCAGGTGAGCACTGCTTTCATGACCGGTTGACCGCGCTGCAACGGCCGCTGCGCCACTCTGGAGCCACGGTAACAACGCCGTTGCAATCAAAGGAAGCCTCAGCGATGAACAAAGACATCATTTCCGGCAAGTGGTCGCAGCTCAAGGGCAAGGCGCAGGCGAAGTGGGGCGATCTGACCAACGACGATTTCGATGTGGCCGAGGGCAACGCCGAGTACCTGGCAGGCCGGCTGCAGGAGCGTTATGGCTGGGCCAAGGACCGCGCGGAAAGCGAGGTGCGTGATTTCGAGGCCAGCGTGCGCAAGGACTATCCGGACTACAAGTAAGCAGCCGCTGCTCCCCCACAGCACGACCCCCGCACCGTGAGGTTGCGGGCGTCGTGCTGTGGGGCTGCTCAGCGCGCCGGCGGATCCGGCACGTACCGCTCCGGGAACGCCTGCGGTTGGCGCGGTAGGCGCGACGGCGACGCCACCAGGATGCCGCGCGCACGCAGGTTGCGTGCGCTGTCGTAGCGCAGCTGCACGACCTGGGCCGGGCTGCGGCTGGCGCGCTCGAAATCGGTATCGCGTACCGACGACTGTTCGCGCGCGCCGTGGCCGGTGCCCAGTGCCGGGGCCGGTGCGCTGCGGGCGTAGCCCTCGATGCGGCTGGCGCTGGCGTCTGCGGCAGCGGACGATTCGGCCGCCGCCGGCGCGGGTGGGGCACTGCGGCGCAGGATCGGCTCCGGTCGCGGGTACCGGCGTCGGGCCTCCTCGAACACGGCCACGCCGATCACGCCTACGTTGTCGGGGCGACCGGTCCGGCTGGCATAGCTGCCGCTGGGGCTGCTGAACACGAACTGGGCCACCTCGTCCTGGGTCTTGCGCCAGCCGGTGATGTCCGCGCGCTGGCCGGGATCGAGCACGTAGCCGGTCTGCGAGGGATCGGCGTCTTCGCCGGAAATGGCGTTGACCCCATCCACCGACAGCACCACCAGCACCCGGCGCGGACTGTCGTTGTACAGCCGGACCGCATAACGATGGCCGCGTTCACCGGCCACCCAGCGCTGGCCGTCGGCGGGATAGCTGCGCAGTTCGGTGCCACGGTCGCGGTCGACCAGGGCCATGCGCACGGGGCCGTCGTCGTACGCCGGCGGCGGCAGCGGAGCCGGCCGGAAGCCGGCCAGGGGCAGGATCAGCAGCAGGGGCAGCAGGCGTTTCATCGGACGTCTCCAGCGGGGTTAGGTGAATGAACGCGCCGCGGGCTCTGACGGGGTTGGCCGCGTGCGCGGTAAACTGGCCCCGTTCATAGAAGGTTTCCGCACGCAGTCATGACGACCCGAGTCCTTACCGGCATCACCCCCTCCGGCACGCCCCACCTGGGCAACTACGTTGGCGCCATCCGTCCGGCGATCGCCGCCAGCCGCGCCCCGGGGATCGAGAGCTTCTTCTTCCTGGCCGACCTGCACAGCCTGATCAAGTCGCAGGACCCGCAGCGCACCCAGCGCGCCACCCTGGAGATCGCGGCCAGCTGGCTGGCCTGCGGCCTGGACCCGGAACACGTGTGGTTCTACCGCCAGAGCGACATCCGCGAGACCACCGAGCTGATGTGGTTCCTGACCGCCATCGCCAGCAAGGGCATCCTCAATCGTGCCCATGCCTACAAGGCGGCGGTGGACAAGAACCGCGAGGAGGGCGTGGACGAGGATGCCGGTGTCAGCGCCGGCCTGTTCATGTATCCGGTGCTGATGGCCGCCGACATCCTGATCTTCAAGGCCAACCAGGTGCCGGTGGGCCGTGACCAGATCCAGCACATCGAGATGGCGCGCGATTTCGCCCAGCGCTTCAACCACGTCTATGGCAAGGAGTACTTCCCGCTGCCGGAGGTGGTGATCGACGAGCAGGTGGCGACCCTGGCCGGCCTGGACGGCCGCAAGATGAGCAAGAGCTACCACAACACCATTCCGCTGTTCGTGCCGCGCGAGGAACTGAAGAAGCTGGTGTTCTCGATCCTCACCGACTCGCGGGCACCGGGCGAGCCGAAGGACACCGAAGGCTCGGCGCTGTTCCAGATGTACCAGGCGTTCGCCACCCCGGAACAGACCGCGGAGTTCGCCAAGGCGTTCGCCGCCGGCATCGGCTGGGGCGAGGCCAAGCAGCAGCTGTTCGAGCGCATCGACAGCGAACTGTCGCCGCTGCGCGAACGCTACAACGCGCTGATGGCCGAGCCGGAGAAGATCGAGGCACTGCTCAAGCGCCGCGGCCAGCAGCTGCGCGAGCAGCTGGCGGCACCGCTGCTGGACGAACTGCGCCATGCGGTGGGCCTGCGCGACCTGTCCAGCGCCGGTGACATTGCCAGCGAGGATGCAGGTGTTGCACGCGTGGCGCCGCCGCTGTTCAAGCAGTACCGCGAGAAGGATGGCCGCTTCTACTTCAAGCTGAGCGCCGGTGACGGCACGCTGCTGATCCAGAGCGAAGGCTTCGACTCGCCGCGCGATGCCGGCCAGCTGATCGCCGTGTTGAAGCAGGCCGAGCAGGGCGACCAGCTGCAGAGCGAGCTGTTCAAGCTGGACGCTGAGGTGGACGTGGTTCTGGCTGCGCTGGCGGCACTGCGCGAGGCGTAATCGGGGGCGCCGACCCTGGTCGGCACCGCCATCGGCGCAGCGGCCGTGGCATGATGCGCGGGCGCCGTCGGCGCGATGACATGGAGTCTGCGATGGCCTGGTTGTCGCTGCTGCTGTTCCTGCCCTGGTTCATTCTGCTGGGCAGCCTGTACTGGCTGTTTCCGCGCCAGCCGCGTACCGCGCGCCGGCGTGTGTTCGACGGCAGCACCCTGGTGCTGGCGTTCGCGTTGAGCATCCTGGCGATGCTCTGGGGGCACCACACCGGTGTGGCGCAGCCCGGCGCCGGACCGATCTGGCCGCAGGTGCTGGCGGTGCTGTATGCCTACGGCGCCTTCCTGGCGGTGCTGGTGCTGGCCCTGCTGCTGCGCCCGAGGTACCTGGCCCGGTAATCCCGCTTGTGTAGCGTCGAGCCATGCTCGACTGTTTTTCCGTCCAGTCGGGCATGGCTCGACTCTACAGCGTTGCGCCTCCGACCAAAGCCGCATCGAATACGACCCGCCGACGCGCCTACCATGGGAACCGTTCCCGATCCTGCCAGGTGCGCGCCGATGATCGCTGATCCCAGCATCCACACCATCGATACCGGTTTCCAGCGGCCTGACTTCGACGCCGCCTACCTGATCGTCGAGAACGGTCGCGCGGCCTTCGTCGACTGCGGCACCGGCCTGTCGGTCCCGGCGATGCTGCAGGCCCTGGCCGATGCCGGCCTGGGCGTGGATGCGGTGGACTGGCTGCTGCTGACCCATGTACATCTGGATCATGCCGGTGGTGCGGGCCTGTTGATGCAGCAGCTGCCCCATGCAAAGGCGGTGCTGCATCCGCGCGGTGCCCCGCACATGATCGATCCGACCCGGCTGATCGCCGGCGCCACCGCGGTGTATGGCGCCGAGGAAATCGCGCGCAGCTATGGCCGCATCGAGGCGATTCCCGAAGCGCGCGTGGTGGTCGCCGAGGACGGCCATCGCATCGACCTGGCCGGGCGCGCGCTGATGCTGCTGCATACCCCGGGCCATGCGCTGCACCACTACTGCATATGGGATGCGCGCAGCCGCAGCTGGTTCACGGGCGATACCTTCGGCATCTCCTACCGTGAGCTGGACAGTGCGCAGGGGGCCTTCATCTTTCCGACCTCATCGCCGGTGCAGTTCGACCCGCAGGCAATGAAGGCCTCGATCCAGCGCATGCTGGCCCATGCACCGCAGGCGATGTACCTCACCCACTACGGGCGTGTGGAACAGGTCGACAAGCTTGCTGCGGACCTGTTCGAACAGATCGATGCCATGGTGGCTATCGGGCGGCAGTGCGACGGTCGCCCCGATCGCCATCGCTGCCTGCTGGCAGCGCTGCAGGCGCTGTACCTGGAGCGTGCGCAGCAGCATGGCTGCGCGCTGGACCAGGCCGCCGTGGCCGCGGTGCTGGCGATGGACATTGAACTCAACGCGCAGGGACTGGCGTGCTGGCTGGACCGCGAGCGGCGCTGATCGCCGTACGCCAGAGGACATCCCCACCGTGGCGATGCCGCCCGGACCTGCGCTGCCACCGCACGGCCACGTTACACTCTGGTGACTTCCAAGCTAGCCGTGGTACTGCCGTGAACCCGATGCGCGTGTTGCTGCTGTCGTCCTGCCTGTTTGTCGGTGGCCTGGCCCATGCGGCCAATGACCTGCCCGGCGGGGGCATCGATCCGCAGGCGCTGTCGCGTCACGTCCGCGTGCTGGCCTCGGACGAGTTCGAAGGCCGTGCACCGGCCAGCGAAGGCGAGGAGCGCACGGTGCAGTACCTGATCGAGCAGTTCCGCAGCTACGGTTTGCAGCCGGGCGGCGTGGACGGCAGCTGGGTGCAGCCGGTGCCGCTGGTGCGCGCGCAGCTGGACGGCGCGGCCAAGGCCAGCCTGTCGCTGAAGAAAGGCAGCCGCGCACTGGCCAACGGCGTGGACGTGACCCTGCAGAGCCTGCAGCCGCGCAAGCGCGTGCAGATCAAGGATGCACCGCTGGTGTTCGTCGGCTACGGCATCGATGCACCAGAGCGCCACTGGGACGATTACAAGGACGTCGACCTGCACGGCAAGATCGCCGTGGTGCTGATCAATGACGCTGACTTCGAGGCCGACGCGCCCGGAGCGTTCGACGGCAAGGCGGTGACCTACTACGGCCGCTGGACCTACAAGTTCGAGGAAGCCGCCCGCCGTGGTGCCGAGGGCGTGCTGATCGTGCACGAGACCGCGCCGGCGGCTTATGGCTGGGCGACGGTGAAGAGCTCGGGCACCTCGCCGCTGTTCGATATCGAACGCAGCGAGGCCGAAGCGATGGCCCAGCACACCCCGTTGCGCGGCTGGATGCAGCGTGAGCTGGCCGAGGCGATCTTTGCCGACGCCGGTCTCGATTTCGACGCCGAGAAGCGCAAGGCGATGCGCGCCGACTTCCGCCCGGTTGCGCTGGAAAACGCCAGGTTGAGCGCGGATTTCGCGCTCAAGCGCGAGCAGGTGGTGACCCGCAACGTGGTGGCCAAGCTGCCCGGTGGCGAGCATGGCGACGAGGCGGTGATCTTCTCTGCGCACTGGGACGCCTTCGGTATCGGCCAGCCGGATGCCCAGGGTGACCGCATCCGCCGTGGTGCGATCGACAACGCCACCGGCGTGGCCACGGTGCTGGAACTGGGCCGCGTGTTCGCTGCCGGCCCGCAGCCGCAGCGCACGCTGTACTTCGTGGCGCTCACCGCCGAAGAGAAGGGCCTGCTGGGCGCCAGCTACTACGCTGCGCACCCGCTGGCGCCGCTGGACAAGACCGCCGCAGTGCTGAACATCGAGATGTTCAGCCCGGATGGTCCGACCCGGGACATCGCTTCGTGGGGCAAGGGCCGGGTCTCGCTGGAAGGTGACCTGGAGCGCGTGGCCAAGGCCCGTGGCCGCAGCTACAGCCCGGACCCGAACCTGGAAGCCGGCTTCTTCTATCGCGCCGACCACTTCGCGTTTGCCCGCCTGGGCGTGCCGGCGATCACCATCGGCCCGGGCCTGGACAAGCTGGAGGGGGGTGTTGAAGCCGGCCGCGCGCTGCGCGAGAAGTACTTCGCCGACTGCTACCACCAGGCCTGCGATGCCTGGACCCCGCGCTGGGACCCGAGCGGCCACGCCGCCGATACCCTGCTGGTCTACGACCTGGGTGCCGAGCTGGCCAACAGCCGCCGCTGGCCGACCTGGGAGAAGGAATCGGAGTTCCGCGCCACGCGCGACAAGAGCGAGGCGGCACGCCGTTGAGGGACGGCGCCTCCGGGCGCCATGAGGTTCCGCCGGGGGCATAACGTCGGCGGTTGCCTGACGTTCGCGCGTACTGCGGCGGTTCGGGGCGCCGCCAGCGAGCAGCCGACCCACGGTCGACGCTGGCTGTCGCCAGCCGTGCCGGGCGGCTGTCCCTGCCGGCGCAGCAGCGTCGCCGCGATCCAGATCCGCGGCGGCGGGAAGACGCAGCGGCCACCGGCGCTGTGCCGGTGGCCGCGATGACGACGACGCGCTTACTTGCGGGTGCCGTCGAGCCAGTTGGGGCCCTTGTTGGTCAGGAAGAACACATAGACCACCAGTGATACCGCGATGGTGGCGGTGACGTAGATGGCGAACCAGTCGACATGGCCGGTTTTCAGCGCGCCCTGGTACAGCAGCGGGGCAGTACCGCCGAACAGCGAGTTGGCCAGTGCATAGCCCAGCCCCACGCCCAGTGCGCGCACGTGGGTCGGGAACAGCTCGGCCTTCACCACCGCGTTGATCGAGGTGTAGCCGGTAAGGATGACGAAGCCCAGTGCCAGGGTCAGGAAGGCCAGCGTTGCGTCGTGCTGGTGCGGCAGTGCGGTGATCAGGTACCAGCTGTACAGCACGCCGCCGGCGCCGAAGAAGACCAGCAGGGTCTTGCGGCCGATGATGTCCGACAGCCAGCCACCGACCGGCTGCAGCACCATCAGGAACGCCAGCACGCCCAGGTTGATCAGGGTGCCGGTCATCGGGTCATTGCCGGCGAAGGCGCTCTGGATCATCTTCGGGCCGTTCACCGAGTAGGTGTAGAAGGCCACGGTGCCACCGGCGGTGATCAGGAAGCACAGCAGCAGCGGGCGCCACTGGTGCACGAACAGTTCGTACATCGAACCGGACTTCTGCGCCTTGCCCTCGCGTGCCGCTTCGATCGACGACTCCGACAGCGACTCGTCCATACCGCGGCGCAACCAGAACACGACCACGGCGGCGATGCCACCAATGCCGAACGCGATGCGCCAGCCCCACTCGGAGATCTCGGGCTTGCCCCAGAAGGTCAGCATCAGCAGCAGGGTCAGCTGCGCCAGGACATGGCCACCGACCAGGGTGACGTAGTGGAAGGAGGACAGGAAGCCGCGACGGCCGGGGATGGCGGCCTCGGACATGTAGGTGGCACTGGCCCCGTACTCACCCCCGGTGGCGAAGCCCTGCAGCAGTCGCGCGAACAGCAGGATCACTGCTGCCCAGATGCCGATGCTGGCGGCCGTGGGAGTAATGGCGATGAGGAACGAGCAGGCCGCCATCACCGTGACCGACACCGTCAGCGCCAGGCGCCGGCCATGGCGGTCGGCGAAGCGGCCGAAGAACCAGGCGCCGATCGGGCGCATCAGGAAGGTCGCGGCGAAGATCGCCCACACATACATCGTGGAGTTCTTGTCATCCGGGGAGAAGAACTGCGATTCGAAGTACACGGCGAATACCGAGTACACGTAGACGTCGTACCACTCCACCAGATTGCCGGCGGAGCCTTTGAGGGTATTGGAGATGGAACGCCGCAGCGCGGCGCCATCGGTGGCGGGTACGGCGGGATGGGACGTGGTGCTCATCTGGGTGGGGATCCTCGATGGGGTGCGTCCATGCGGAAAATTCGCTGCCAGGCGCGCGTCGCGCTGCCGGCCAGCCTCCTAGGTACTGCATCCCACGTCAACGCCGGGTGCCGGAGGGGCGGGCGGGGGATGGGACCTGACAGGGTGACAGCGGGTGCCGGATGGGCCAATAGCTAAATCGTCGTACGCCCTGTCGCGTCCCACATCCTGGAAATCGCCCATCCGCATTGCAGTGTGTCGAAAAACGGGGTGATATCCGCCAGCCGAACGTCCTAGAATCCGCCTTCCCCCAGCTCCCTGGTGCGTCATGTCGGCTCCCCCTGTTCCGTCTACGGCTGCCCCCCGGGGTGGCCTTGTCGCGCTGGCACTGCTGCTGGTCTATGTGGTCTGGGGCTCGACCTACCTGGGCATCGCCAAGGCCCTGCATGGCGGTGCACTGCCGCTGACGATGGTCTCCGGCAGCCGCTTCATCATTGCGGGCGGCCTGATGTTCCTGGCCCTGCGCCTGTTCTGGAAGATGCCGAACCCGAGCCTGCGGCAGTGGCGCAACCTGGTCATCATGGGCGTGACCATGCTGGTGCTGGGCAACGGCATGGTGGTGCTGGCCGAGCGCGAGGTGTCCTCGGGCCTGGCCGCCACCGCGGTGGCCTCGGTGCCGCTGTGGATGGCGCTGTTCTCCGCGCTGCGCGGCCAGCACGCCAGCAGGGGGGAATGGCTGGGCATCGCCGTCGGCTTCGTCGGCGTGGTCTGGCTCAATGCCGGCAGCAGTCTGACCGCCTCACCCACCGGGCTGGTGCTGCTGCTGATCGCACCGGTCGGCTGGGCATTCGGCTCGGTGTGGGCGCGCGGCCTGGATCTGCCGGGTCCGTTCATGACCGCTGCGGGACAGATGATCTGCGGCGGTGTGCTGCTGGTGCTGATCGGCCTGGCGGTGGGCGAGCGTCCGACCACCCTGCCCGACACCGGTGGCCTGCTGGCGATGGCCTATCTGTGCGTGTTCGGCTCCATCGTGGCGTTTACCGCCTACGTCTGGCTGCTGCAGAACGTGCGGCCGGCGCTGGCGGGCAGCTACGCCTACGTCAACCCGGTGATTGCGGTCCTGCTGGGCGCTGGATTGAATGGCGAACGCTTCGGTTGGCGGGACTTCCTGGCCATGGCGGTGATACTTCTGGGTGTGGTGGTGCTGACGATGGCGAGGACACGCAAGCGATGAGCATGGACGAGAAGGAACAACGCCGGGGGCTGCTGGTCACGGCCTCCACCTTCGTGCTGTGGGGGCTGGTGCCGGTGTACTGGCACCTGCTCAACGAGGTGCCCTCGTTCCAGATCATCGCCCACCGCATCATCTGGAGTGCGGTGCTGGTGGTGGGCTGGCTGCTGCTCAGTTCGCGCCTGGGCTGGTGGCAGAAGATCGCCGCGCAGCCGCGCGCGCTGCCGATCCTGCTGCTGTCGAGCCTGACCATCGCCTTCAACTGGGGCCTGTACATCTGGGCGGTGAACGCCGGGCATGTGATCGAGACCAGCCTGGGCTACTTCATCAATCCGCTGGTGAACGTGCTGCTGGGCGTACTGGTACTGAAGGAGCGCCTGCGCCGTGTGCAATGGCTGGCCGTGGCGATCGCGGCGGTAGGCGTGGCCTGGCTGACCATCGACGCCGGCACACCGCCGTGGATCGCCCTCGGGCTGGCCTGTTCGTTCGGCCTGTATGGCCTGCTGCGCAAGCTGGTGTCGGTCGATCCGGTGGCCGGGCTGGGCGTGGAAAGCCTGTACCTGTTCCTGCCGGCGCTGGGCTTCGCGCTGTGGTCGGAGAACGGGCATGGCGGTGGCTTCTTCGGCGGCTGGGGCTGGGGCAACGATCTGCTGCTGATCTTTGGCGGCGTGATCACTGCGGTGCCGCTGATCGGCTTCGCCTACGGGGTGAAACGCATCCCGCTGTCGCTGGTCGGCATCCTGCAGTACATCGCGCCGAGCCTGCAGCTGCTGCTGGGCGTGTTCTTCTTCCACGAGGCATTCGACATCGGCAAGGCGATCGGCTTTGCCGCGATCTGGGCCGGGCTGGTGCTGTTTGTCGGTGACAATGTGCGCGCGATGCGTGCCGGCAAGCGCTAGCGCCAGGCCATCCCGGCGGCCGCACGGCGCGGCCGGCAGCCACCGTGCAAAAAAGAACGGCGCCCCAAGGGGCGCCGTTCTGCTTCCATCCACGGCCAGGAGAGAGTTGGCCGTGACGGGAACGCGGTTGCAGGCTTAGAAGCGCTGCTGGTACTTCATGTACATGAAGCGGCCGATGTCGAAGCCACCGTAGTAGGTGAAGCTGCTGTTGGGCTGGCTGTACATGATCGGACCCTGGTGGTCGAACACGTTGTTCAGGCCCAGCGACACGGTGCCATCCCACGGCAGGCTGTAACGCACCTGCAGGTCGTGGAAGGTGTTGGACCCCACCTTGCGGCTCGGCTGTGCATCGGTATACGGCGAAGCGAAGTCCGGCATGTTGCAGTCCGGGCCGCCGTCCAGATCGTACGAGCAGGCTTCCTTCATGCCCGAGTAGTAACGCGCGGTCCAGCCGATGCCCAGGTTGCCGTACTGCCAGTCCAGGTTGACCGTCGAACGCACGCGGAAGTCACCGGCCCAGCCCACGCGCTGTTCCACCGGGGTGGTGGCGGCGCTGTCGTTGCGCTGCTCCAGGTAGTCGGTGTAGGTGGTGTTCCAGTTGATGGCGAACTTGCCGTACGCGGTTTCCGGCAGGCGGTAGCGCACGCCGATGTCATAGCCGGCGGTTTCGCGGTAGCCGGCATTGACCAGCGAGCGATCCAGCGCGGTGACCTGGCCACGGGTGGCCGCAGCGGTGGAACGGGTGAAGCGACCGCATGCCGAATCCACGCCCTGCACGTAGCACTGGTTGAGGATGTCGGTGGCCGATTCGCCGACGATGGCGTTGTCGATGCGGATCTTCCACCAGTCCAGGCTGACGTCCAGGCCCTGCACGAAGTCCGGGCTGTAGACCAGGCCGACGGTCCAGGTCTTGGCGGTTTCCGGCTTCAGTTCCGGGTTGGAGCCGGAGTTGAAATCGGAGGTGGCCTGCTGGCCCGGGCGGTTGGCAAGGTTGCCGTCCGCACCGGTCTGCTGACGGAAGTTGGCGGGCACGTTCAGCGCCTGGCAGCGTGCTGCCACGGTCGCGCTGCTGGCGGCGATGCCGAACTTCGTGTCGCACGGATCGGTGAACGAATCGCGGCTGGACACCGCGCCACCGTACAGATCGTCCACGGTCGGTGCACGGAAGCCGGTGCCGTAGGTGGCGCGCACCAGCAGGCTGTCGATCGGCTTCCACTTCAAGCCGAACTTGCTGTTGGTGGTCGAACCGAAGGTGTTGTAGTCGGTGTAGCGACCGGCCAGGTCCAGCGACAGCTCGCGGGCGAACGGCAGATCGGCCAGCAGCGGCACCTGCATTTCCAGGTAGACCTCGTTGAGCGAGTAATCGCCGCGGGTCGGCTGGCCGGTGGTGCCGGCGATCTGGCCCTTCTGCACCATCAGGTCCGGCGTGTAGCTGGCTTCTTCACTGCGGTGCTCGAAGCCCATCGCGCCCATGATGTCGCCGGCCGGCAGGGTGAACAGCGAGCCGGAGATGTTGGCGCTGGCCACCTTGGTGGTGCTGCGCATGCGGTCGACGAAGCGCGTGAACAGGTAGTCCTGCACGTCCTGGTTGCTCAGCGAGCCCGGGCCGGTGTAGCCCATCGGGGCTGCCGGATTCCACGGCACGCAACCGGCGATCACCGCACCCGGTGCGCCGCAGCGGGCCACATTGCCGTCCATGAAGGACGGGCCGACGGCCAGGTTGACGTGCGGCTGGTACATGCTGCCGGTGCCGACGCGCTCGCCTTCGTTGCGGTTGTACATGTAGCTGACGTTCCAGTCCCAGTAACGCGAACCGGTTTCGAAGCTGCCTTCCAGGCCGAGGCTGGCACGCTTGGTTTCCAGCGTGTTCTCGGTGCCGCGCGGCAGTTCTTCGCTGCGGTGCGAGAACAGCACGTCCTGGCCCCACTTGTTGAACGTGCTGTCCTTGGACAGCGCAGCGCGGGTGCCATTGCGCGCCTGCGCGGCAGAGACCGAGTACGGGTAGCCGGCCAGGTGCTTGGTCGATTCGCGCTTGCTGTACAGCGCGTCGGCAACAATGCGCAGGTTGTCGGTGATCGAGAAGCCACCGTTGGCGAACACCGAGGTGCGCTCCAGGCCGCTCAACAGGCTCATGTTGGTCTTGGCGTTGGCACCATCGGCCGGGTCCGGCGTATGGAAGTTGCCGGCCTGGCTCGGATCACCGCCCGGACCCACGGTCAGCGGCTTGCCACCGACGGTCACGGTGCCCCACTGGGTGGTCTGGCTCAGCGCATCGACATCGTCGGCGTGGCGCGGGCCGCCCGGGTAACGGCTGAACTCACGCGCATCGCCCAGGATCTCGTCTTCCTTGGTGCGCTCGGCGCCGACGCTGAACCAGCCGCGGTCGAAGGTCTTGCCGAAGGTGGCGCTGTAGGAACGCTTCTGGCCGTCGCCTTCACCGTACTGGCCGACATAGACGCTGGCTTCGCCACCGTCGAAGTTCTTGCGGGTGATGATGTTGACCACACCGGCGATGGCGTCCGAGCCGTACAGCGCCGAGGCGCCGTCGGTCAGCACTTCGACCCGTTCGACGATGGCCGAGGGAATCGATGCCAGATCGGAGTAGCCGCCGGCGCTGACGCCCATGCGGCGGCCGTCGATAAGCACCAGGCTGCGTTCCGGACCGAGGTTGCGCAGGCTGACGTACATGCCGCCGAAGTCACGCGAGGAGCTCAGGGAGGAGGAGCGGCTCAGGCTCGGTGCGCCGGCGGCAGTGACGTCCTGCAGGATGTCGGCAACGTTGACGTAGCCCTTCTTCTCGATCTCGGCGCGGTTGAGTGCCACCACCGGCTGCGCGGTCTCGACACTGGCCTGGCGGATGCGCGAGCCGGTGATTTCGATGCGGTCGAGGTTGGTGGGGGTATCACCGGCTTCCTGGGCGAAAGCGGGCGTGGTGCAGCTGGCGGCCAGCGCGATGACGATCGCGTTGCGCAGCGGTGTGGTCTTCAGGGACATCCGTGAAATCTCGTGTTTCAGAAAAAAACATGCGCCCGTTCTGTGGGCGCGTGGGGTGCTGCAAACCAACGTGGGGCCGGGATTCTAGAGTGTTTTCATTCGAAACTGTTTATCCGCGCGCGCTGTAACGACGCGAAAATGAATCGCAACCAACAATCCACAGGTGGGCTGTGCGCGGCGTCACGCGCGCACAGCGCTGCATGCACAGAGACACCGATAACGGCGCGGGTTGCGTAATCTGTAATGCGCGTGGTGCGCGGTCATTCATCGGCGCTGCGCACGGATGTCGTCCAAACAAAAGGGGACGGCGCTTTCGCTCCGTCCCCTGCACGCTGCCCAACTCATCCGTGCGCGGTGCTCAGGTTTCGCGCAGTGCCGTGGTGATCGGCAGGCGCGCCGCGCGCAGTGCGGGGAACAGGCCGCCCACCAGGCCGATGCCCAGCGCCCACTTCAGCCCGCTCCACAGTAGTTCCGGCGACACATGGAACTTGAACACCACCGCGCTGAAGTTGCTGCCGATGGTGGATACGCTGTAGCCGTTGAACAACAGCCACGCCACTGCGCAGCCGAGCAGGCCACCGAGCAGCGCCAGCAGCATGGTCTCCAGCATCACGGCGGTTACCACCGGCAGTCCACGGAAGCCGATCGCGCGCATGGTGGCGATCTCGCGTGCGCGCGTAGCCACCGCGGCGTACATGGTGTTGAGCGCACCGAACACCGCACCCACTGCCATGATCGTGCCGATCACCTTGCCGAGGATGTCGATCAGCTTGGTCAGCCCGCCGCCCTGCTTGCTGTAATAGACGCGCGTGGTCTCCACATCCAGTTTCAGGCGTGGATCGGCCGCGACGGCGGCCTTGAACTGCTCGAAGCCCGCCTTGCCGTCAGTGCGGACGCTGATCGACTGCCAGGCGCTGCGCTGGTAGGTGGTGGCCAGCGTATCGGCATCGGTCCACAGCTCCGAATCATGCGCATCGCCGGTGGCGAACACACCCACCACCGTCCAGGCCTGGTTGCCCAGGGTGAGGGTCTTGCCGACCTCCATGTCGCGGAACTGGCTCTTGGCGCCCTGACCGACCACGATCTCGCGCAGGCCGGCGGCGAACCTGCGGCCCTCGACGATCTTGACCTTGTCATGCACCGCCCACGCCTGCGGCCCGACGCCGCGGAACTGCGCATTGACGTCGGTGCCATCGGCCCTGGAGACCAGATTCACTACCTGCGACAGCTCCGGTGACAGCAGGGGGCGCCCTTCCGCATCGCGGCTGATGCCGGGCAGGGTGGACAACGTCGGCACCTGCTCGCGGGTGATGACCGAGTTGGTCTCGGCCTGCGAGCCGCCGCGCAGCACGATCGCGGTGGTGTCATCGCCGGTGTTGTTGAGCGTGGCCTGGAAGCCTTCGCCCATCGCCAGCATCGCCACCAGCACGCCGACCACGCCGGCGATGCCGACCACGATCACCGAGGATGCCCCCCAGCGCTGTGGCAGGCTGGCGATCCCGATGCGGGTAGCGGCCAGTGCCAGCCGTCCGCTGCGCGTCAACAGCAGCCACAGCGCGACCAGCACCGCGATGGCCAGCACGCCGATCCAGGGCAGGCCGATCCACACCGCCAGGCCCAGTGCCAGCAGCACCACGGTCAGCGCATTGCCGAACCACTTCTTGAGCTTGTTCATGTCGGTGTCCTTCTCAGCGGCCGGCGAGGGCGTCGACGATCTTCAGGCGCTTGGCACGCAGCGCCGGCAGCAGGCCGACGACAATGCCGATCACCACGATCAGTGCAATGCCCACCAGCCAGGTCGGCGTGGGTACGTGCGGCGGCAGCATGCCCATGCTCTTGGGACTGATGGCCGGCAGGATCAGCGCGGCCAGGCCCATGCCGATCAGGCCACCCAGGCCGATCAGCAGCACCGATTCCACCATCACCAGGGTCAGCACGGTGCTGTCCTTGAAGCCCAGCGTCTTCAGCGTGGCCAGCTCGGGCACGCGCTCGCGCACCGCCTGGGCCATGGTGTTGCCGGTCAGCAGCAGCAGGGTGAAGAACACCGCGCCCATGATCGAGGTGACGATCATGCCGATGTCCGCGAACTGCTTGACGAAGGCCTGCTGGAACGCCGACTCGGTCTGGGTCTTGGTCTCGTGGTCGGAGTTGGCCGAGATCGCATCGATGGCCTGCGCCACCCGCGAGGACTGGTCCGGGTTGTCCAGCGTGACCGTGTACCAGCTCACCTGGTTCTTGATGTAGTCGTTGGATTCATCGAAGTACTTCCAGTTCATCATCAACTGGCGCTCTTCGTTGGCGGCCAGGGCGCGGTCCTTGGAGCGGTAGATGCCCTTCAGCTCCAGCGGCCAGTCGTTGCTGCCACCACGCGGGAAGATCGTCGCCTGCATCGGGATGGTGTCGCCGATCTTCCAGCCGAACTGCTTGGCCAGCGTTTCACCGACGATGGCGCCGGTGCGGGTCTGCTTCCAGTCTTCCAGCTGCGCCGGATCGATCTGCAGTTCGCGGTAGACATCGAAGTAGTTGGGCGAGACCGAGAAATTCGGGAAGAAGTTCTTCGGGTCCTGGTAGATGCCGCCGAACCACATGCCGTAGGCCACGTCGCGCACGCCGGCCACCTGGCGCACCTGGGCTTCCAGGCGGATCGGCAGCGACTGGGTGATCGACAGCCGCGACGCCACCACCAGCCGGTTGGCGCCTTCCACGCTGCCGCCGGAGGAGAACGCCACCCGTACCGAGTCGAGCATGCCGAACAACAGGAATGCGGCAACCACCGACAGCAGGGTCAGCAGCGTGCGGGTGCGGCTGCGGAACAGCTGCGCCCAGACCAACGAGAAATATTTCATCGCCGTGGCCTCCGTCAGTGGGCCAGCGGCGCGTCGGCCAGCTCGCCCTTGTCCAGGTGCACCGTATGGGTCGCGTACTCGGCCGCCTTGGGATCGTGGGTGACCATGATGATGGTCTTGCCGTGCTCGCGGTTGAGCTGCTGCAGCAGGCCCAGGATCTCTTCGGCCGACTGCCGGTCGAGATCGCCGGTGGGTTCGTCGCAGATCAGGAAGGTCGGATCGGACACGATCGCACGGGCGATGGCTACGCGCTGCTGCTGGCCGCCGGACAGTTCGTTGGGGCGGTGGCTGCGGCGATCGGCCAGGCCGACCAGGGTCAGCGCGATCTCGGCGTTGCGCTTGCGCTGCGCGGCACTGAGGTGGGTCAGCAGCAGCGGCAGTTCGACGTTCTTCTGCGCGGTCAGCATCGGCATCAGGTTGTAGAACTGGAACACGAAGCCGACATGGTGGCTGCGCCAGGTGGACAGCTGGCCACCGCTCATCTGGTCGATGCGCTCGCCTTCGATGCTGATCTCGCCGCCGCTGGGGTTGTCCAGGCCGCCGATCAGGTTGAGCAGGGTGGTCTTGCCCGATCCGGACGGGCCCATCAGCGCGACGAAGTCGCCGCTGGCGATGTCCAGGTCGATGCCGTGCAGCACCTGCACTTTCTCGGGGCCACGCTGGTAGGTCTTGGTGATGTTGCGCAGTGAAACCAGGGTCGACATGGGTGGTTCTCCACGAAAGGCAGGAAACGGGATGTCGCGCCGGCCGGCAGCCGGGCGTGCGTCGAGCGGTACTGCCGGCGGCGCCCGCGGGCGCCAGCCTGTTACTGCGCTTGTTTCTGCTGCACCTTGGCGCCATCGCGCAGGCTGTCCGGCGGATTGACCACCACCAGCTCGCCCGCGCTCACGCCCTTCAGGATCTGGCGGTCCTTGCCCATCGCCTGGCCAGCCTCGACCGTGCGCTGCTGCACGCGGGCGTCGTCACCCAGCACGAACGCCACCGATGCCGTCCCGCGCTGCACCACTGCGGCGGCCGGCACGCGCACGCCCTGTGGCCGGGCCGCCGCCTGCGGCGGCGCCTGCTCCAGGAAGCTGACCCGCACGCCCATTTCCGGCACGATGCGCGGGTCCTTCACCTTCAGCGCCACGCGCACCTTCACCGTGGCCTTGCCGCGATCGGCGGTGGGAATGATGGCGATCACCTCGGCCGGAATCTTCCACTCCGGGTAGGCGTTGAGCGTGGCCTCCACCGGCATCTTCGGCTGCACGCGGCCAATGAAGGCCTCGCCGACCTCGACTTCGATCTCCAGCGATTCCATGTCGACGATGGTGCCGATGCCGGTCCGGGTGAAGCCACCGCCGGCCGACAGCGGCGACACGATTTCGCCAGGCTGGGCGGCCTTGGCGGTGACCACGCCAGAGAACGGCGCACGTACGATGTTGTTGTCCACACCCAGGTCGGCGATGGCCAGCTGATCGTTGGCGACCCGGACATTGCGTTGTGCGGTTTCCAGCTGCGCGCGCAGGCTGTCGCGCTGCGCAACGGCCTGGTCGTATTGCGAACGAGAGACCAGCTGCTGGCCGACCAGCGCCTGCAGGCGGCTGGCCTCGGCGCTGGCCTGCTTCTGCTGGGCGTCAAGGCCGGCGACCTGGCTGCGCGCGGCCTGCAGCTGCGAGGCATACAGGCTGCGCTGCGCATCGGCATCGATCGGATCCAGCGTGGCCATGACCTGGCCCTGTTCGACCCGCATGCCTTCCTCGATCATCACTTCGCGCACCTTGCCGGTGATCTTGGCCGAGACCGTGGCCATGCGCCGGGCGACCACATAACCGCTGGCGTCGAGCACCGAACTGCTGGCGTTGCCCTGCTGTATGGCCACCGCCGGCGCGGTCTCCACCTCGACCGCCGGCGCGCGGCCGAACAGGGCGAACGCGCCACCTGCCAGCAGCAGCACGATCACCGCCACCACGATCCACAGCCAACGACGTCCGCCGCCGCCACTGCCGCCGGGGGCAGGCGAGGGCGACTTGCGGTCGATACGGAGTTCCTTCAACAGCTCGGCAGAAGCGTTCATTCGTTCCATCACAGGCGTTCGGGCGGGTGTGACCGGAAGGGCGGACTGCAGCGGTTCCGGCGGTGGAGCGTGCGGCACAGCATGACGGCAGGGGGATCGGTGACGGCAGTGACAGCTGTCATCCGAACACATTGACGGCGGCAACTGCCAAATGTGACCACAGCGGCACAGGATGGCAACGTCCCCGCTACCGGTACCGCCCCATGGATCCGACTACCCCGTCGCTGGCCCGCCTGCAGCAGGTGCAGGTGCGTTACCGCGAGCATACCGCCCTGCAGGGAATCGACCTGCAGGTACGCGCTGGCCAGGTACTGGCACTGCTGGGCCGCAACGGTGCCGGCAAGAGTACCGCGATCAGCGTGCTGTTGGGCCTGCGCCGCGCCGACAGCGGACAGGTCGAGCTGCTGGGTGGCGATCCACAGCAGCGCCGCAGTCGCCTCGGCCTGGGCGTGATGCTGCAGAGCACCAGCCTGCCGCCGATGCTGCGGGTGGATGAACTGGTCGACCAGGCCAGTGCCTGCTATCCCGATCCGATGCCGCTGCAGGAGGTGCTGCAGCGCGCCGGCCTGCAGGCACTCGCCCGGCGCCGCTATGGCCAGCTGTCCGGCGGGCAGCAGCGCTGCGTGCAGTTCGCCATCGCGATCTGCGGCCGGCCACGTGTGCTGTTCCTGGACGAGCCCACCACCGGCCTGGACATCCAGGCGCGGCAGACCCTGTGGCAGGCGATCCGGCAGCTGGTGGCCGAAGGCTGTGGCGTGCTGCTGACCACCCACTACCTGGAGGAAGCCGAAGCGCTGGCCCAGCAGGTGGTGGTCCTCGAGCAGGGGCGGGTCCTGGCTGACGCGCCGTTGGCTGCGCTGCGCCTGGCCGACCGGCCGCGACGCATCCGTTGCCGCAGTGCGTTGCCGGCCGAGGACGTACTGCAGTGGCCGGGTGTGCAGCAGGTACAGCGCGAAGGCGAGCACCTGCAGCTGCTGGCCAGCCCGGCAGAGCCGGTGGTGGCGCGCCTGCTGGCCAGCGATGCCCAGCTGGGTGAGCTGGAAGTACAGGGCGCGGCATTGGCCGACGCCTTCCTCGATCTGACCCGGGAGGCTGCATGAATACCCTGACCCGCACTGCCCGCGCGCCTGCTGCCAGCTGGCATGCCGTGCTGCGCCCCTACCGGGCCGAGCTGATCGCCGAACTGCGACGCGCGTGGCGTACGCCGGCCTTCGTACTGCCTTCGTTGCTGTTCCCGGTGCTGTTCTACGTGCTGTTCGGGGTGCTGCTGGGCCGTGGCCATGCCCCGGTCTACCTGCTGGCCACGTACTGCGTGTTCGGCGCGATGGCGCCGGCGCTGTTCGGTTTCGGGGTACAGCTGGCACTGGACCGCGAAGGCGGCCTGCTGACCCTCAAGCGCGCCCTGCCGATGCCGGCTGCGGCACCCCTGCTGGCACGCTTGGCGATGGCGGTACTGTTTGCCACGCTGATCGCCGCGATGCTGATCGGCGTGGCGATCGGCGTCGGCGGCGTCGCCTTGCAGCCGACGCAGGTGCTGCAGCTGCTGGCCGTGGCTGCCTTCGCGGCGCTGCCGCTGGGGGCGATCGGCCTGCTGATCGGCAGCCATGTCGGTGCCAGTGCCGCGCCGGCGATCGTCAACCTGGTGTACCTGCCGCTGGCATTGCTGTCGGGGTTGTGGCTGCCGTTGTCGGCGCTGCCGAAGGTGTTCGCGTCGATGGCGCCGCTGTGGCCGACCTGGCACCTGGCCCAGCTGGCGCTGCCAGTGGTCGGGCAGCCCGCGCTGGGCAGTGCGGCCGGCCACCTGCTGGTGTTGCTGGCAGTTACCGCCGTGGCGCTGCTGCTGGCGCGCCGCCGCCTGCGCCGGGTCGGCTGAACTGGCATGATCGGCAGCGATCGTCCCTGCCTGGAATGTCCCGTGCCGCCAAGCTGGTTTGCGTCCCTGCTGCGCCCCGCGCCGGATTCGGCGGTGGCCGAACTGTTGCGACGTGGCAAGTCGCCCTGGAGTGGGGCGATCCACCTGCTGTGGTCGGTGTGGATCTTCCTCACCCCGGTGCTCGGCACGGGTTTCACGCTGCGCTGGCTGCTATTGACACTGGTCAGCTACCCGCTGTTCCTGCTGCTGTATGCGAAGGTGATGCTGGCACCCCGGCACCGCGCGTGGCGCTACGCGCTGGGCATGATCGCGATGGCGCTGGTACTGCTGCCGTGGTACCCGTCGGGGCTGAGCTATTTCGTGTTCGGCTGCGTGATGATCCGCATGAGTGGTCGTGGCGGCTGGTGGCTGTACCTGCTGCAGCTGACCGGGCTGAATCTGCTGTTCTGCGGCACCGCGCTGTACTTCGGTTACCCGTGGCAGGCCATGGTGTGGATGCCGGCGGTATCGTTCATCGTCGGGCTGGTGGTGAACGTGGAGGCGTTGAGCCAGCAACGGGACGTTGCCCTGCAGTTGTCCCAGGACGAGGTACGGCGCCTGGCGACCAGCGCCGAGCGCGAGCGTATCGGCCGCGACCTGCACGACCTGCTGGGCCATACGCTGTCGTTGATCACGCTGAAGCTGGAACTGGCGCGCAGGCTGTACGACCGCGATGACGCACGTGCGCGGCAGGAGATCGGCGAAGCCGAGGCCATCGCCCGCGATGCCCTGGCCCAGGTGCGCAGTGCGGTCACCGGCATCCGCGCCAGCGACCTGGCCGGCGAACTGGCATCCGCGCGCCTGCTGCTGGAGTGCCAGCAGGTCCACCTGCAGTACGGGCCGCCGCCGCCGATGCCGGTGGAGGTCGAACGCGGGCTGGCGCTGGTGCTGCGTGAAGCGGCCACCAACATCGTGCGCCATGCGCAGGCAACCCAGGTGCAGGTGGATTTCATGCTGGAGGGACGACAGTTGGCGATGCAGATTCGCGATGATGGCCGCGGTGGCGTGCAGGCCGAAGGCAACGGCTTGAGCGGCATGCGTGAGCGGGTGGCCGCGCTGGGGGGCCAGCTGGCAATCCAGTCGCCGCGCGGGGAAGGTACGGTTCTGACGGTGCGCGTGCCCCTGATCGCCGCGACCAGTCCGCTGGCGCCGATGGCAGTGGCAAAGGGAGGCGCAGCATGATCCGCATCCTGCTGGCCGAGGACCAGGCGATGGTGCGGGGCGCGCTGTCCGCCCTGCTCGGGCTGGAGCCGGACATCGAGGTGCTTGGCAGTGCTGCCGACGGCGAGGCCGCCTGGCGCATGCTGCAGCAGCTGCAGCCGGACATCCTGGTCACCGACATCGAGATGCCGGGCCTGAGCGGGCTGGAGCTGGCGCAGCGCATCGCCCGCCACGAACTGCCGATCAAGGTGGTGATCGTGACCACCTTCGCCCGTGCCGGTTTCCTCCGTCGCGCGCTGGAGGCGGGGGTGCTCGGCTACCTGCTGAAGGACGCACCGGCCGAGAACCTGGCAGACGCGCTGCGCAAGGTGAAGCAGGGCGTCCGCGCGATCGATCCACAGCTGGCACTGGACGCCTGGTCGCAGGCCGATCCGCTGACCGACCGCGAGCGTCGCGTGCTGCGGCTGGCGGGCGAGGGCCGCACCGCCGGCGAAATCGCCGAACAGCTGGGGCTGTCGCACGGCACGGTGCGCAACTACCTGTCCGAGTGCATCGGCAAGCTGGGCGTGGCCAACCGCATCGAGGCCTACCGGCTGGCGCGGCAGAAGGGGTGGTTGTAAGGGCGCGATGCGCCGGTAGCGCCGGGCCATGCGCGGCGAGCGAAGCGGCCGCCCTTGACCTGCACCTGCACGTGCGACGAAACGATCCGCCGGGCGTGGCCCGGCGCTACCGATTCGAGGCCCCGTTCAATCCTTGCCGCGCGCCATCGCCTGGAACACGCCATCGCGGCGTACCCACAGATGGAACAGCGCTGCACCCACGTGCATCAGCACCGTGGCGAACAGTACATAGGCCAGCAGGCTGTGCGCATTGCGCAGGGCGGCATACAGGGCCGGCGTGTGCGGCACGATCGGTGGCAGGTGCAGGCCGCCCCACAGCACGATCGGGTAGCCGCCGGCCGACAGCATCGCCCAGCCGATCAGCGGCATCGCCAGCATCAGGGCGTACAGCAGCCAATGCGAGGCCTTGGCGGCCAGCACCTGCCAGGCCGGCAGGTCGGCCGGCAGCGGTGGCGGTCGATGGCGCAATCGGTTGTACAGGCGCAGCAGCACCAGTACGCCGATGGCGATGCCGAGCGGACGGTGCAGGTCGATCAGCATCGGCCGCAGGTGCAGCGAGGCGACCATGGTCACGCCCACAAACAGCATGGCCAGGATCATCACTGCCATGGTCCAGTGCAGCACCCGCGCCAGCAGGTTGAAGTGGCCGTTGCCGGTGCTCATCGTGCGGCCTCCTTCGGTTGCTCGACATTACCGACGGCGCGTTCGCGCTCACGGCGGTTGAACGACTGCGAATACACCGCCGAGCGCGCTGCCAGGATCGGGTCGTCACTGCCGCGTACACCGTTGGGCAGGATCAGCGGATCGAAGTTGAGCTGCCCGCAGGCGCCGTGTTCCTGCGACTGCAGCCGATCCAGGCTGAGCACCCCGGCCACCACCTGTTCGCGTGCCTCCGGCCACGGCACCGATGGATCGTCGATGGCGTCGCCGGGCTCGG
This sequence comes from Stenotrophomonas sp. 704A1, assembly GCF_030549525.1. Classification (NCBI taxonomy): domain Bacteria; kingdom Pseudomonadati; phylum Pseudomonadota; class Gammaproteobacteria; order Lysobacterales; family Lysobacteraceae; genus Stenotrophomonas; species Stenotrophomonas tuberculopleuritidis. The sequence continues at coordinate 346,632 of NZ_CP130831.1, forward strand.
CGATGCTGACCACCAGGTTCCAGCGTACCGGGCCGCCGGCCATGCGCTGCTGCATCTCCCTGCTCAGGAAATCCACGTCGGCCTGCCGGCGTGTGTCGGCATCCATCTCCACCTCCGGCGCCTGCGGCTGCCACCGCCAGCGCACCGCACGCTTCTGGCCCTGCGCATTGGTGAACCAGAAGCTGTTGACGCTGTTGAAGGTGGTGTTGGCCCAGCTGTCGGTCCACGGCGCGCTCTTGGCCCATTGCTGGAACGCGCGGGCGCTGGGGTAGGTGTCCAGCACCGCTGCCATCTTCTTCGGGTCCGGCTTGCCGGTGGCCGGGTCGGGAAGCTGTGCGCGGGTCTGTTCGTAGAACGCTTCGGCCGTGGGCACCGCGAAGAACGGGAAGCTGTTCATCGCCATCCGCCATTCCTGGCCATCGTCGCTGACCATCTGCACGGCGAGGCTGCGAACCCGCGCGGTGTTGTCGGCGCCGTACGGGTCGCCGCCGCCGATCGACAGGCGGCCCATCACGGGCACGCGGGCCTGCGAGAAGACCCGCGCGCTGGACAGCGCCGGCGCCTGCGCGCTGGGTTCGAACCAGCCGCTCACGCACACGCCCTTGCTGTGTGCACGGCGGAAACCGGGATGGGCCGGGCCGGTGGCCTCGATGGTGTCGGTGAAGCGCTGCGCGGTCAGGCGGTCGCCGATCCAGCCGGCCAGCCAGGCGAAGGTCAGCGCCACCGCACCCAGGATGAGCGCGATCAGTGCGATCCAGGGCAGCGGTGAATGCCGGCGCGCTGCGCCCGGGGTCTGGCCGGCGCGGGTGTAGCGGAAGAGCGACATGGTCGGAGTCCTGCCTTCACGAAGCGTGTGGGTGGGCGACCCGCACATCCTCGCAGAACCCTTCCAGGCCCGGTATTCAATTTTTCGTCAAGTTTGCCGGCCCATCCGGCAGCGCCGGGCCAGGCCCGGCGGCCCGATCAGCCGTAACGCGCCTTCAGCATCGCCCAGGCCGAACGCAGCGCAAGCGCTTCGCCACCGGCCGGGCGGCCCGGGCGCTCACCATCGTTCCAGGCGTATACGTCCAGATGCGCCCAGCGCTGGCCGTCTTCCAGGAAACGTTCCAGGTACAGCGCCGCGGTCACCGAGCCGGCCATGCGCGAACCGGCGTTGGCCAGGTCGGCGATGCCGCTGCTCAGATAACGCAGGTACGGGCGCCATAACGGCATGCGCCAGACCGGATCACGGGTGGCATCGCCGGCCTGCAGCCACTGCTGGGCCACCGTGTCGTCGTTGCTGAACAGTGCCGGCAGGTCAGGGCCCAGCGCGATGCGCGCGGCACCGGTCAGGGTGGCGAAGTCCAGCACCAGGTCGGGCTTCTGCTCGCCGGCGAAGGTGAGCGCATCGCACAGGATCACCCGGCCTTCCGCATCGGTGTTGTCGATCTCGATGCTCAGGCCCTTGCGGGTGGCGATCACTTCGCCCGGGCGGAAGGCATCCGGACCGATTGCGTTTTCCACGGCCGGGATCAGCAGGGTCAGCCGGACCGGCAGCTGCTGCGCCATCACCAGGCCGGCCAGCGCCAGCGCGTGCGCGGCACCGCCCATGTCCTTCTTCATGTTGCGCATGCCGTCGGCAGGCTTGATGTCCAGGCCGCCGGTATCGAAGCACACGCCCTTGCCGACCAGCGCCAGCGCCGGATCGGTGTCCTTGCCCCAGCGCAGCACGATCAGTCGCGGCGCGCGGTGCGAGGCGCGGCCAACGGCATGGATGGCCGGGAAGTTCTGCTGCAGCAGGGCATCGCCGGTGATCGCTTCAATCTGCGCACCATGGGTCTGTGCCAACGCGCGGGCGGCGTCTTCCAGCTGCTGCGGGCCCATGTCTTCGGTGGGGGTATTGACCCAGTCGCGCACGCGCAGGCTGGCGGCGATCAGATCGGCCACCTCGCCCGAGGGCGCAGCGACCAGCCGGGCCGGTGCGCGGTTGCGCTTGCGGTAGCGGTCGAAGCGGTAGCTGCCCAGGCCCCAGCCCAGCTGCAGCAGCGCCTGTTCGTCCTCGGGCAGCTCGCTGGCCAGCTGCCACACGCTGCCTTCCGGCAGGGCGTGCGGGGCATGGGCGTAGCTGTAGGCATCGGCGCGATCACCGACGCCGATCACCGCGCCGGCCAGGCCGTCGTTGCCGGGCAGCAGGGCCACCGTGTGCGCTGCGCCGGTAAAGCCCTGCGCCGCCAGCCACGCCTGGAGGGCGGCCGGCTGGTCGTTCTTCCACGCCTCGAACCGGGTGCGGTCAACCACGTGCAGCGGCAATGCCGTGGTGGTATCTGCAGTGAAACCAGTGATCTCGCTCATGCGTCAGGTACTCCGGGGGGCGTCAGTGCTGTCGGCGTCGACGTTGGCATCAAGCCAGTCGGCCAGGCCGGTGAGGGTGTCGAACTGCAGGTCGGGCTGCAGCTGCGGATGGTTCCAGGTGGCCGCTTCGCGGTTGATCCAGCAACCGCGCAGGCCGGCGGCGATGGCGCCGGCCACATCCATCTCGATGTGGTCACCTACGTGCAGCACCTGCGCCGGGGCAACGCCCAGGCGTTCGCAGGCCGCGTGGAAGATGCTGGCCGCGGGCTTGGCCGCGCCGTGTTCGCGCGCGCCCAGCTGGAAGCTGAAGTGATGGGCCAGGCCGATGCGCTCCAGGTCGGCGTTGCCGTTGCTCAACGCCGCTACCGGAACCCGCGCGGCGATGCGTGCCAGGGCGTCGAGGGCGTCGGGGTAGCACTCGACCTGGTTGCGGGCGGCATAGAACACCTCGTACGCCGGTTCCAGCAGGTCCAGGCTGGCGCCGCTGTTCTGCAATGCTTCCTGGATCGTCAGCCGGCGCAGCGCGCTCAGGTCGAAATGCAGGTGGGGATTGTCGCGGAACGAGCGCTCGCGCAATTCGCGCATCGCCGCCACCGGGTACATCGTGGCGGTGGCGGGGCTGTGTTCGCGCATCCATTCGTGCAGGACCACGTCGATGCGGGCGCCGATCGGCGCGAACGGCCACAGCGTGTCGTCGAGGTCGAGGGTGATTGCTTGGACTGGGAAATTCACCCGGTCATTCTACCCCTGCCCGCCGGGGCTTTCATGCCGCGCGGCGGGCAGGCACGCAGCCACGGTCAGTGGCTGCGCAGGTCGTAGGCGCAGTACAGGATGGTCTGGCCGTCCAGGCGAGCCACGTTCAGATCGTGCCGGCCCACTTCGCGCGTGTAACTGCCAGCCACCGCCGGCGGCATCTTCGCCAGCGCGGCGACCTTGCTGATCTCCGTGCTGCCGAAGTACGCCGTGTAACTGTCCACGCCATCCTCGCCGCTGGCGCCGTCGTAGGCGGTCAGGTGGGTCACCGGCAGACCCAGCACCGTCAGCGGCGTGGCCAGCGTGTAGCCATCGTCGTACGCATCCCGGGTCTTCCTGCCGGCGGGCATCAGCACCTTGGCCATGGCATCGAACTGCTCGGGGGTGAGATGGCGCTGGCAGGTGATGGCCTCCACCAGCTGGGTGCGGGCCACCTCCGCAGTCGGCGCAGCTGCGGCGAAGGCGGGCGCGGCCAGGCTGGCCAGAACGAGACATCTACGGGTGAAGGAGAACATGGGGGACGGATCCATCCTGGAAAAAGCGGGCGCATAGTCTGCCAGCCTGGGCTGTCGTGCGGACGCTACGGTGCGCGCGCCGATCCATGCGCTGCGCTCATTCCAGCAGCCGTGCCCAGCCCTGCATGCCGTCCAGGCGTGCCAGCACCAGCTTGATGCAGACCAGCAGCGGCACCGCCAGCAGCAGGCCGATCATGCCCCAGGCCCAGCCGAACAGCATCAGCGCCAGGATCAGCACCAGGGGTGACAGCTTCATCTGCCGGCCCAGGACGATCGGCGTTACCAGCTGACCCTCCAGCGTATGCAGGGCCAGGTAGGCCGCTGCCGGCAGCAGCGCCTGCAGCGGATCGCGGAACTCGACAAAGCCCATCAGCAGCATCAGCGCCACGCCGATCAACGGGCCCACGTAGGGCGCGAAGTTCAGCAGTGCCGCCACCGTGCCCCACAGCAGGGCCTCCTGCAGGCCGATGCCCAGCAGCATCAGGACCCCGGCCAGCAGCAGGCCGACCAGCGTATTGATCACGCTGATGGTCAGCACGTAGCGCGACACCTCGTGTTCGATCGAACGCAGGATGTCACTGGTGAAGCGCTGCTGCTGCCGGTTCGGGAACAACGCGATGGCCGCGCGCTGCAGGCTCTGCCCGTAGATCATGAAGAACAGCGTCAGCAGCACCACGGCCAGCACCGACGCAGCCAGCCGCGGTGCGCGGGTCAGCATGCGGTAGGGGTCATCGAGCTGGGTGCGGATCACCTGCACCTTGCGGTTACCGTCACCCCCGGCCACGCGTGCGAAATTCTCCGCTGCCTGATTGGCCTGCTGCACCGGCTTGGTCAGGTCCTGCACCTGGCGGGCGACCTTGCGCAGCTGCTGCGGTGCTTCCTGGGCCCAGTCCATGGCCGGGCCGATCAGCTGCACGCTCAGGGCGGTGGTCACGCCCAGGCCGGCACCCAGGACCAGCAGCGCACCGACCGCACGCGGAATCCACAGGCGGCGCAGGAAGCGCAGGATCGGGTTGCCGACCAGGGCGAAGAACATCGCCAGCAGCACCGGCAGAATGATGTCCTGCGCGGCCCACAGGGTGTAGGCCACCGCCAGGGTGGCCAGCACCACCAGCGACATCGGGCCACGCGGACGCGCGGGCGGAGGCGGGGGCGGCGCTTCGTCCGGTTCGGCGGCCGAGGGGGACAACAGGGACTCGCTCATCGACGCACCGACCGGAAAGGAGCCCCCATTATCCGCCCGCCGCGATCAACGCGGCGGATGCATCCAGTCAACGTTCGGAGACGTCGGTGGCTGCCTCGGCCGGCAGAGGCTCCCGCAGTTCGGGCTCGGCGTCCGGCGCCGCTGCGCGCGCCGGCGCCGGGCCGGTCGCAGCACCGGGGGCCATCTGCCCGGCGGCTTCATCGGCGGTGTCGGCCGCCTCATCGGCGGTATCGGCGGCGTGTGCGGCCATCGCCGCGGCAAAAGCCGCCTGGCCGCTGGCGAACAGGTTGGACACCGAACCGACCATCTGCAGCCAGCGTGCGCCGTTGACCTTGCCCGGCACTTCCAGCTTGCCGGCAATGAAGCCACCGGCCAGGCCGACCACCACGATGCGCAGTGGCGACCAGCCCTGGCGCCAGACCTGGCTGAGCACGCTCCAGTTGTCCTGGGTTTCGCCCATGCGTACGGTCACCACCTGTTCGCAGCGCTTGACCCGCCGCTGCAGTGCTCCGAACTTCATGGCTTGCCCTCCGGCAACTGCACCCCGGCATCGGGATCGTCCTCGCTGGGCTCGTCGAACAGGCCCAGCTTGGACAGCTGACGCCGGGTGGCGTGCATGCCGGTGTGGTGGAAGAAGTAGGACACCCGCCAGATCGCGTAACCGGTCACCGCCAGGCTCAGCAGCGAGGTGATCAGCAGGGCCTGCAGCCAGCTCAGCCCCCAGCTCTGCAGCAGGGCGATGAGGGTGGCGGCCATCAGCAGCCAGGCGGAGGCCCCGAATACGATGCCGACGCCCGCCCACGCCAGTGCCCGCCCGAACGCGCTGCGGGCCAGCGCGAAGTCGGCCGATGCCAACCTGCGCAGCGAGCGCAGCGTGTGCTTGGCAGAATCGGCGGCGGCCTTGCCGGCCGCGCCGACCTGGCGGATGCTCTCGTCCAGCGGCGGGGTCGCCGCTGGATCGGGGGCTTGCTTGGACTCTTCGCTCACGCCGCAGCTTACTTGTCGCTGCCGCGGGCCAGCTTGGCGATGATCCAACCGGTGGCGAAGGCCACACCGAAGGACGCCAGCGGACGCTCACGGATCAATTCAGCAGCGCTGTCGATCAGGTCCTTGCCCTTGTCCATCAACGCATCGACCTGTTCCTTGGCGGCCGCACCGCCGAACTCCGCGGCAGCCAGACCGGACAGCGCGCTGTCGGACAGTTCGGCCTTGACGTTGGCCTTGCCGATGCGCAGTTCATCGGTGGCAGCGCCGGTGGCGCCCTTGATCGCACCGCCGGCTGCGGTGGCAGCCTGCTTCAGGTGGGAACCGGCGTCACCCAGGTGTTCCTTCAGGTTCTCGGTATTGGTGGGGCTCATCGAATCACTCCTGTTGCGATGGGGGATGGACGATCGGCACAGCCGACAGGGACGTACAGCAATAGCATTGCCGGGGTATAGGAGGCGTTACGGCCAGGCGATCAGCGCATCACCAGCTGGCCCTGCTGCTGGCCATTGTTGCGCAGGATGCGCAGCACCAGGGTCGGCGGGCGCTGCTGGAAGTTGGCCCGCCAGCTGGCCAGGTCGGCGAATTCACCCACCGTGGCCTCGGTGATGATGTCGCCCTGCTGCAGGCCATTGCCGGCGGCGCGGCTGCCGCGCTTGACCTCGCTGACCAGCACCCCGCCCACGCCGGACTGGCGCAGGGATTCGGGCAGGTCGACGAAGGTGGCACCGCTCAGGCGCGGGTCCAGGCTCTCGCCGTTGACCGCGCGTGCCTGCTCCTTCAGCGTGGCCTTGATCTGCAGCGGCTTGCCTTCGCGGCGCACGTCCAGGGTCAGCACGCTGCCCACCGCAGCCAGGCCTTCCACGTTGTGCAGCGCCTCGGCGCTGTCCACGCGCTGGCCGTTGGCCGACACCACCACGTCGCCCGGCTTCAGCCCGGCGGCAGCACCGGCCGAACCGGCCAGCACCCGGGTGACCAGCGCACCCCGGGTTTCGCCCAGGCCCAGGCCCTGCGCGATCTGCGCGCTCAGGTTCTGGCTTTCGATGCCCAGCGTGCCGCGCACCACCACGCCGTGCTTGACCAGCTGGTCGACCACGCTGCGGGCCAGGTTGGACGGAATCGCCAGGCCCAGGCCGATGTTGCCGGCCATGCTGCCCTGCGGGTTGAAGCTGGCCGTGTTGATGCCCACCAGCTGGCCCTGCAGGTTCACCAGTGCGCCGCCGGAATTGCCCGGGTTGATCGACGCGTCGGTCTGGATGAAGTTCTGGTAGCCCAGGCCGCGGATGCCGCTGCGGCCGACCGCCGAGACGATGCCCGAGGTCACCGTCTGGCTGAAACCGAACGGGTTGCCGATGGCCACCACGAAGTCACCGACCCGCAGCTGGTCGCTGTTGCCCAGCTTGATGTCGGTCAGGTTCTGCGCGGGGATGCGGATCAGCGCGATGTCGGTGTCGCGGTCCGAGCCGAGGAACTCGGCCTTCACCGTGCGCCCATCGGCCAGTGTCACCTGGACGTCATCGGCGTTGTCGATGACGTGGTGGTTGGTCAGCACCAGGCCTTCGGTGGCATCGATGATGACGCCCGAACCGAGTGACTCGTTGATCCGCTCCTGCGGAATGTCCGGGAACAGGCGGCGGAAGAACGGGTCGTTGAAGAACGGATTGCGTACCCGTACCACCTGCTTGGTGTTGACGCTGACCACGGCCGGCATCGCTTTTTCCAGCATCGGCGCCAGGGACGGCACCGCCTGCCCGGCGACCGACGCCGGCAGTGCGGCAGCAGTGGGCAGCGCAGCCGGCAGCGGCGCGGCGTCGGCCCGGTTGTCCAGATGCGCATTGACGCCGGTGGCGACGAAGCCGCCGAAGGCAGCGGCAATGGCGAGCGTGAGCAGGGTGGGAAGCGGTCGCATGGGGTGGGTTCGCAGGCGAAGGGAGGGGGAAGGTCGGCCTATACGGTAGAACAAGCTGAATGAGTCTGTCGTGGTGGGGATAAATGCCCCATGAAAACCCAGCGGGTCGCGCCACCGCCACCGCCACCGCCACCGCCGTCGGTACCTGCCGCTTGCCGCCAATCCCGACCGTGTGCAGGACCGGACCGACGTGCCGCGTTGTGCGACATCGCGGTGGTCGTGCTTGCGCAGTTCCGCGCATCCTGGTGCTGCAGGCGTACGGGATGCGTCATCCACGCGCTGATCGGCTGACCGTGCCTGCGCGCTGCCGCCGCATCTGCCTGCCGTGCAGCGCAGGGCTTAAAAAAAGGGGTTTTCTGAATGCCGGTGGCGTCGCCCGGGTACGCGCGCTACACCACTGGCGTCGCAGCACATGCGACTGCGCGGGCGTTGCCCGTTCCACGATCGTCATTGTCGGTATAGCATCGCCCCGTTTTGACAATCCAGGCCCCCAGGAGGGCAACATGAGCAACGGTAATGGTGTGTCGGTCGTGACCGACGCCGTCGAGAACGTGAAAGAAACCGCCACCAACGTCGGCGAGACCATCGCCCACGCCGCCGAAGACGCAGTGACGTCGGTCAAGAAGACCGTCAAGCGCGCCCGCAAGGCTGCCACCACCCGCGTCGCCAAGGCCAAGAAGGCCGTGGCCAAGGTCGAGAAGACCGTTGCCAAGAAGGCCGAGAAGGCTGCCAAGTCGGTCGGCAAGACCGTCGCCAAGGCGAAGCAGAAGCTGGAAGCGGCCAAGAAGAATGCCAAGGCCGAAGCCGCTGCCCTGAAGAAGGAAGTGGCCAAGAAGAAGGCCGCGGCCGGCAAGGCCGTGACCAAGAAGGCTGCTGCTGCCAAGAAGACCACCAAGGCCGCCACCAAGGCTGCCGGCAAGAAGGTCGCGACCGTGAAGAAGGCCGCCACCAAGAAGGTTGCGACCGCCAAGAAGGCCGTGGCCAAGAAGGCGGTTGCCAAGAAGACCGTCGCTGCCAGGAAGGTTGCTGGCAAGAAGACGGTTGCTGCCAAGAAGGTCGTCGGCAAGAAGCCGGTCGCCGCCAAGAAGGTGGTCGGCAAGAAGACTGCGGCCGCCAAGAAGGTCGTCGGCAAGAAGACCGCGGCTGCCAAGAAGGTCGTCGGCAAGAAGACCGCGGCTGCCAAGAAGGTGGTCGGCAAGAAGACTGCTGTCGCCAAGAAGGCCGTCGGCAAGAAGGTTGCCGCGACCCGCAAGACCGTTGCCAAGAAGGCTGCGCCGCTGAAGAAGGTCGCCACCAGCAAGGCGCCGGCCAAGAAGGCCGTGCGCAAGGCCGCCAAGCGCAAGTAATCGCGCGCGGTTCGAAGGCCCTTCCGTCCACCTGGCGGGAGGGCCTTCTGCGTTCATGGGCCGGCCTGGCCGCGCATGGTGCGGATCCATCACCGTAGTGCAAGATGGGGGCCTTCCGCAGGAGGGCTGGCGATGCGCGGTATCGATTTCAGTTCCTGGCAGGGGGTACTGTCCACCCTGGCCGGCCTGGTGCTGATCACATTGCTGGGCGTGGGTATCCGCCTGCTGGTGATGCAGACCCTGCAGCAGCGCCGTGAGCGCGAGAACCGCCAGATCAACGAGCGCCTGCGCACCTTGATGGCGGCCTACAAGACCCTGGGCGGTTCGTTCACCGGTGAACTTGGAGTGGATCCCTCCCACCTGCGCGAACTGCGCCAGCGCGCCCATGCCGAAGGCCTGGCCGAGCCTGGTTCGGACCGGGCGCGGCGCATCCGCGATGCAGTCGAGGCCGCGTTGTCCGACATCCTGCTGCTGGGTACCGATGAACAGGTGCGGCTGGCCGCGCGCGCTGCCAGCAAGCTGGCACAGGGCAGGGCGGTGCACACCCATGAGCTGGTGGTGTCACTGCGCGATTTCGTGCGCGAGGCGCTGGACCTGGCGCCGGTGCCGGTCGATCTGGAGATTCCGCGGCAGGGGCCGACCCGCCCGGGTGGCAGCGGTGGCGGTGCCGGCAAGGGCCGCGGCGAAGCCGATGGCAAGGGCGGCCGTGGCGGTGGCGGTGGTGGTGGCATGGGCGCCGGCATGGGCGGGCTCGGCCTCGGCGCGGGTGCGGCCATGGGCGCCGGCAAGGCCAGCGGCGATGATGAAACGGGCGCCCGCTGAGGGCGCCCGCCTGCATCAGCGTTTGAGCTCGTAGATCGGCGTGAACCCACCGTAGATCATCCGCGCACCATCGAACGGCATCGGATTCTTCGTCGGATCCAGTCGCGGGTCTTCCATCATCTTCTGCATGCCGGCATCGCGGGTGGCCTTGTCCGGCCACTCGATCCAGGAGAACACCACCGTTTCGTCCGGCGTGGCCTTCACCGCGCCGAAGAAGTCGGTGGTCTTTCCGTGCGGCACGTCATCGCCCCAGCACTCGACCACGCGGAGCGCACCGTACTCGATGAACACCACGTCGCCAGCGCGGGCGTGGGCGAGGAATTTTTCCTTGTTGGCAGTGGGCACCGCCAGTACGAAACCATCGATGTAACTCATCGCTTGCCTCCGGTGTGGGCCGTGCCACATGCACGGCCTTCATTGACTCGACGTCGCAGGGCGCGGGAAATCGACAGCGACCGCTCGCAGACCGGTATCTGAAACGAAGCGCAGGCGCGCGCGTATGCCAGAGCCTTGCTGAATCGCACCCGAAAATTCAGCAATGCGAAGACCGCTGTTTTCAGGGAGCGTTGTGGCGAATAACGGAGAATTTACATTCCCGATGCGATGGCGCCCTGGCGCTGCTGCACACCATAAGAAAGTAAAGGTGTACCCCCATGAAGAATTCGCTGATTGCTCTGGCCCTGGCCGCTGCCCTGCCGTTCACCGCTTCGGCCGCCGAGAACCTGTCCTACAACTACGCCGAAGCTGACTACGCCAAGACCGACGTTGACGGCGTCAAGGCTGATGGTTGGGGCGTCAAGGGTTCCTATGGCTTCCTGCCGAACTTCCACGCTTTCGGTGAGTACAGCCGCCAGGAAGTCGACCACACCAACATCAAGGTTGACCAGTGGAAGGTCGGTGCCGGCTACAACGTCGAAATCGCACCGTCGACCGACTTCGTTGCCCGCGTTGCCTACCAGAAGTTCGACCAGAAGCACGGCCTGGACTTCAACGGCTACAGCGCCGAAGCCGGCATCCGCACCGCATTCGGTGCCCACGCTGAGGTCTACGGCCTGGTCGGTTACGAAGACTACTCCAAGAAGCACGGCATCGACATCGACAGCCAGTGGTACGGCCGCCTGGGTGGTCAGGTCAAGCTGAACCAGAACTGGGGCCTGAACGGCGAGCTGAAGATGAACCGTCACGGCGACAAGGAATACACCGTCGGTCCGCGCTTCAGCTGGTAATCGCATCACCGGCGCTGCGTGCGCTGGCTGCAGCAACAGGCCCGGCATTGCCGGGCCTGTTGCGTTGTGGGGACCTGAAACGGCACCTGACCGTGCGTCGGCGCTCCATGCGGCATTGCAACAAATTGGATTCCGCGCCTTTCATCGGCCTTCTACGGTGGCATTCCCGTGCTGTCGGACTACGCTGATGCCGCCTGTCCTTCCCCCGCTGCTTCCCGACAGGCCGCGTCGCCTGGCGTTGCTGGATCCGCATCCGGTGCTGCGGCTGGGCGTGGAAGTGCTGCTGCGCCAGCACAGCAGCATCCATGTGCACGGCAGCTATGCCGACCCACGCGATCTGCTGGCACTGCTGCGGCATGATCCCGAATGCATCGATCTGCTGGTGACCGACGCGCTGCCGCTCGGCGATCTGGGCAACGGGGTGGCACTGCTGCGCGAGTTGTCGCGGCATTGGCCCAGCCTGCCGGTCCTGGTGTTGTCCGCGCACTGCAATGCCAGCACCGTGACCACGGCGATGCAGGCCGGTGCCCGCGGCTTCCTGTCCAAGGCGACCACCCCGCAGACGCTGCTGCGTGCGGTGGAGGTGGTTGCGCGCGGCGGCCGTTTCCTGCCGCCGGAACTGCGCGAGCAGTTGCACCGCTCACGCTCGCGATGGTTGCCGGCGACGCCGTCGCTGGCACCGCTGAGCGTGCGTGAGCGCGAAGTGCTGCGGCTGGTGCTGCAGGGCTGCAGCACCGGCGAAATGGCGCGGCGCTTCCAGCGCTCGGCCAGCACCATCAGTACGCAGAAGAAGACCGCCTACCGCAAGCTGGGTATCCGCAGCGATGGCGACCTGTTCCGGATCCGCCACCTGCTCGAGTACGGCTGAGGGCGCTTACTCGCCCTGGTACTGCTTCTCCTCGACCAGCGCCGAACCCGCGACGCGGTTGATCTCGTTCTTCACCTGCACGCGCTCGCCGTTGGTGCCGTAGACACCGCGTGCCAGCTGCACGAACGCATCGTCGAACACCTGCGCTGCTTCCTTGTCGCGCAGCTGGTCCTGGATGTCCCACATGCGTTCGTTGATGGTCTTCAGCTGCGCCTTCAGCGCGGCCAGTGCCGGCTGCGCGTCCAGCTGCTGCTGCAGCAGCGGCAGCAGGCCACCGAGTTCGGTCTGCACATTGGCCAGCTTGGCGGCATCGTCGATGCGCTCGGCCTTGATCTCGAGAATGGTGATCTTGTCGATCAGCTCGCCGATCGATACCGGGGTCAGGATGGCGTCCACGCGGTTGGTTCCTGGAAACAGGCTGCCATGATAGCGCGCCGGCCCGCCGCAGCCGCCGGTCACGGGGTTTACGCTGAATTTGCGCCGTTGCCGGGCCAGCGCCATCGAACGGTTACGGCCACGCCGCCGACACTGCCGTCCCGGCGGAACGACCGCCTGCGACGAGAAGACAGTGCAGTGAACAACAAGGGGAAGATCGCCACCGGTGGGCTCGTGGTGGCAGGGCTGCTGGCTGCGGCCAGCGTACAGGCGCAGGTGCAGGCCAGTGGTACGGCGGCACTGACCAGCGACTATGTGTGGCGGGGCAGTTCGCAGAGCGATGGCGATCCGGCGGTGCAGGCCAGCGCCCGCATCGCGCTCGCCTCCGGCTGGTACGCCAGCGTGTGGGGATCGAACGTGTCGTTCCGCCCGGACAACGGCGCACGCAGTGAGTTCGACCTGGTCGCTGGCTGGTCCGGCGAGCTGGCAAGCGACTGGTCACTGGATGCGAACCTGACCCGCTACGTGTACCCGGGCACGGGCCGCTCGCTGGACTGGACCGAACTGTCGGCCACCGCCAGCTGGAAACAGCGCCTGTGGTTGCAGCTTGCCCATTCCAGCGATGCGCTGGCCGGCGGCCAGCGCGGCACCTATGCACAACTGGGGGCCCGCCTGCCGCTGGGCGAGCGCCTGCGGCTGGAGGCGGCGGTCGGCCATTACTGGCTGGACCGCGTGCAGGGTCCGGACTACCTGCATGGGCAACTGAGCGCCATCGCCACGCTGGGCCCGGGCTGGGAACTGCGCGCCACCGTGCACGACACCGACAGCGCCGCCCGCCGCCTGTTCCCGGGCAATGCGGGTGGGCGCTGGGAAGTCGCCCTGCAGCGCAGTTTCTAACCGGCGGCTGCCGCCCTGCGCGCGCGCCAGGCCTCCGGCAGCCAGAGCAGAAGTGCCAGTACCGCCACCGCGGTACCGGCCACGCACACGCCGGTCCAGCCGGCGTGCTGGTAGACCTGTGCCGAGAGCAGCGAACCCAGCGAGCCACCGATGAAGTAGCCGGTCATGTAGCCGGCATTGAGCCGGTTGCGTGCGTCCGGCTGCAGCGCATAGATCACGTTCTGGTTGCTGACGTGCAGCAGCTGCGCGGCCAGGTCGAGCACCACCACGCCCAACAGCAGGGCCAGCAGCGACTGCGCCGACAACCCCAGCGGCAACCAGGACAGCAGCAGCATCACCAGCGCGATGGCGGTGGCCCGTCCGCTCTGGCCACGATCGGACATGCGGCCTGCCAGCCCGGCGGCCAGCGTGCCGGCGGCACCGACCAGCCCGAACAGGCCGATGGTGGCATCGCTGTAGGCGTAGGGTGGCTCCGCCAGCAGGAACGCCAACGGGGTCCAGAAGATCGCGAACATGGCAAAGCTGCACGCGCCCAGCAGCGTGCGTCGGCGCAGCACCGGTTCCTGCAGGAACAGCGTGCCGATCGACCGCAACAGCGCGAAATAGCCCAGACCGGCGCTGTGGTGGAAGCGTGGCAGGCCACGCTGCAGGGCCAGCGCGGTCAACACCAGGGTGGCGGCGGCGATCGCGTAGACCAGGCGCCAGTCGCCCAGGCTGGACAGCAGGCCGGCCACGGTGCGCGCCAGCAGGATGCCCAGCAGCAGCCCGCTCATCAGGGTGCCCACCACACGGCCCCGGTGTTCCGGTGCGGCCAGGGTGGCCGCGAACGGCACCAGCACCTGCGCCACCACCGAGAACAGACCGGTGATCGCCGTACCCACCAGCAGCCAGGGCAGCGACGGCGCGCACGCACTGATCACCAGCCCGCTGGCGGACAACAGGCTCATCACCACGATCAGGCGGCGGCGTTCGAACAGGTCACCCAGCGGCACCAGCAGGATCAGGCCGGCGGCATAGCTCAGCTGCGCCGCGGTCACCACCATGCCGACCTGGCTGAAGGGCACGTTGAAGGCATCGGCGATCGTATGCAGCAGCGGCTGCGCGTAGTAGTTGCTGGCCACCGCCACGCCGGTGGCGACCGCCATCAGCAGGATCTGCCAACGCTGCAGGGGGGGAAGGGAAGGGCTCACGCGCGGGTCCATCAGGCGGGGCGTACAGTGTCCGCCTGCTGCGGGCATGATGGAAATGAATCATCATCATCCCTGTCATCGCAAATTGAGATACCCATGTGAATCTCAAACAGCTCGAGTTCGCCATCGCCCTGGCCGAGGAAGGCAATTTCACCCGCGCGGCCGCGCGCTGCCATGTGGTGCAGTCCGCGCTGAGTCACCAGATCGCCCATCTCGAACAGGAACTGGGCACGCCCTTGTTCGAACGGCTGCCACGCCGGGTGCGCACGACCGCCGCCGGCGACGCGCTGCTGGTGCACGCGCGGCAGGTGCAGGCCAGCCTGCGTCATCTGCGTGCCGATGTTGCAGCGGTGAGCGGCGAGGTACGCGGGCTGCTGGCGATCGGCCAGATCTCATCGCTGACCGGCATCGACGTGGTGGCGATGCTGGCCGCGTTCCAGCGCGAACACCCGCAGGTCGAGTTCCAGCTGCGGGTGGACAAGAGCGAGACCCTGCTCGAGCAGGTGCAGTCGCGTGCGTTGGACGTGGCCGTAGTGGGGCTGGCGCCGTCGGCTGACCTGGGCGGCGTCTGCCATCGGATGCTGCAGGAGCAAGACCTGGTTGCGGTGCTGTCACCGCAGCACCGCCTGGCCGGACGCCGGCGGCTGCCGCTGGCAGCGTTGCAGGATGAGGCACTGGTCGATTTCCCGCGCGGTACTGGTGCGCGCCGGCAGACCGATGATGCGTTCGCGGCGGCAGGCCTGCCGCACGCGGTGCGCTTCGAGGTCAACCTGATGGAACTGGTGGAGCGTTTCGTCCGCCACGGGCTGGCGGTGGGCATCGTACCGGTGCCGGTTGCCGAGGGCTTCGAGGGGGTGGTGCGGGTGCCGCTGCAGCCGACCCCGACCCGGCGCGTGCACCTGGTGTGGCAGCGACTGCCGACCCCCGCCGCCCGTGCCTTCGTCGACGCCGTGCTCAGCCGCGCAGGCGCAGGCTCAGGCCCTTGAGAAAGTTGCGCAGCATCTGGTCCAGGCAGCGCCGGTAGTTGTTGTGGCCAGGTTGGCGGAACAACGCTCCCAGCTCGGACTTGGACACCTTGAAGCCGACGCTGGCGAAGATCTCCATCAGGTCGACATCCCGCAACTGGAACGCCACGCGCAGCTTCTTCAGCACCAGGTTGTTGTCGATGCGGGTTTCCACCGCCCGCTGCGGCTGGCTCTCGTCGCGGCCGCGCAGGTGCACGATCAGTCCGTCGAGGAAGTGCGCCAGCGCACCGTCACTCATCGGCTGGAAACCGGGCTCGTCCTCGCGCAGCAGCCAGGCCTTGGCCTGTTCGATGTCCACCGCGAAGGCGGGGTCGGCCATCTGGCACAGGGTCACCACATGGTGGTCGCCAAGGTCCAGGGAGTAGCGCACGCTGCGCAGTACATCATTGTTGATCATGGCCCATTGTACCGGCCCCGGCAGCTGTCATCGGACTGTCACCGGATTGCAGCATCGTGAGCGCTGTTCTGCAGAGATCCTCTCCGATGCGCCGGTACCTTCTTGCCACCCTGCTGGTCGTCAGCAGCGCCACCGCCACCGCCCAGGACCGCTTCGTGCCGGTCGAGCAACGGCTCAGTGCGGCCCAGCTGGCCGAGGTCGGGCTCAGCGCCGCCCAGCTGCAGACCCTGAACCGTGTGCTGCGCGAGGCCGAGGCGTCCAGCCCGGCGCCGGTGGCTGCGGTGGCCGCTGCACCGGTGCCGGCCAACGTTCCCGCCCCGGCTGCGATGCACCTGGGCCTGGAAGAAGGGCCGGTCAGCGCCCGCGTGGTCGGAGACGTTGCGGGCTGGGCACCGGGCACGGTGTTCACCCTGGACAACGGCCAGCAGTGGCAGGTGATGAAAGGCCAGATGACGTTGCGCAAGACCCTGCAGGCACCGCAGATCGAAGTGATTCCGGGTATCGCCGGCCGCTGGTTCCTGCAGGTGGATGAAGACCTGCCGAAGGCGCGGGTGTTCCGCCTGCGCTGAGCCGGTGCACTGCAGCGGGCCGATCCGGCAACGCAGCCGAGGGCCGTCGGTGCCAGAATGGCGCTCTGGTTACCCACGGAGTTGTCTGCATGACCCGCACCGTCCTGATTACCGGCGCCACTTCCGGCTTCGGCGCTGCTGCCGTCCACCGCTTCGCCCAGGCGGGCTGGAAAGTGATTGCCACCGGCCGCCGCAGTGAGCGCCTGCAGCCGCTGGTCGAACGCTATGGCAGGGACGTGGTGCACGCGGCGGTGTTCGACATGCGTGATCCGGTGGCCATGGAAGCGGCACTGCTGGCCCTGCCGCCGGCGTTCGGTGACATCGATCTGCTGGTCAACAACGCCGGCCTGGCGCAGGGCACCGCACCGGCGCAGAGCGCCAGCCTGAAAGACTGGACGACGATGATCGACACCAACATCACCGCGCTGGTGACCCTGACCCACCGGCTGCTGCCACTGCTGGTCGAGCGCAAGGGCGCGATCATCAACATCTCATCGGTGGCCGGCGTCTACCCGTATCCGGGTGGCAATGCCTACGGCGGCACCAAGGCCTTCGTCAGCCAGTTCTCGCTGGGCCTGCGCTCGGACCTGCATGGCACCGGCGTACGCGTGACCACGATCGAGCCAGGCATGGCCGAAACCGAATTCACCGTGGTCCGCACCCACGGTGACCAGGCCGCCTCGGACAAGCTGTACACCGGCGCCAACCCGATGACGGCCGATGACATCGCCGAGCAGATCTTCTGGGTGGCCAGCCTGCCGCCGCACCTCAACATCAACCGCCTGGAGCTGATGCCGGTCAGCCAGTCGTTTGCCGGCTTCCAGGTCGCCCGCGAAGGCTGACCGGCCGGGCACAAAAAAAAGCCGGGCGATGCCCGGCTTTCCTGTATCGGGTCCGAAGACTCACTGCGCCTTGATCGCCATGGCCTGCAGGCCCGTGCCATCCAGCTTCTGCTTGGCTTCGGCCAGTTCGCCGGCACTGCCATACGGTCCCATGCGCACGCGGTAGACGGTCTTGCCGTTGATCTGCGCCGATTCCACGCGCGCTGCCAGGCCCATCATCGCCAGCTTGGCCTTGGTCGCCTCGGCGTCGCCGGAGGCACCGAACGCACCTGCCTGCAGGATGTAACGGGCGTTGTCCGCGGCCGCGGCGGCCGGTGCGGTCGAAGCCGCCGGTGCCGTCGCCGCCGGTGCGACCGCGGTGGTCGAGGCGGTGCCGGTGCTGGCCGGCGGGGTGCTCGCCGCCGGTGCCGGGGCGGCGGCAGGACGTTCACTCAGCGGCGCCGGCAACGCACGGTCGGTGGCGGTCACCGGTGCCGTGCTCGCGACGCTGGCGGTGGCAGCCGGCGCGGCCGGAACCGGCTTGCCGTCCAGTGCCGCCTGCGCGCGCTGCGCTTCGGCCTTGGCCCGGCGCTGTTCCTCGGCGCGCGCGCTGGCGGCCAGCTCCGCGTCGGACATCTCCACTTCCTTGCCCGGCAGCAGGGTATAGAAGTCGTACTGGGTGGCGGCCGGCTTTTCCGCCTCGGCCGGCTTCGGCGTGGCTGGCGTGGCGGCCGGCTGGGTGCCGACATCGCCTTCGCCATCGGCCACCGGCGCCGGCTGCGCGTTCGGGTTTGGCTGCGGACCGGCGCGCAGGAAGCCATCGCCTTCGCCCTTGAACAGGTTCGGCGCCGCCAGGAACACCACGGCCGCGATCGCCACACCGGCAACCAGCCACACCCATCCGGGCGTGCCTTGGCTGCTGTTGCGTCGAGCCTGTGTCTTGCCGCGTCGTGCTGCCATGTCTACTGCGTCTCCTGATGTTTACATCTTTTCCGGGGCGCTGACGCCCAGGAGGTCGAGGCCATTGGCCAGCACCTGACGTGCCGCGCTGGCCAGGGCCAGGCGTGCGTCGAGTTCGGTCTGGGCCAGTTCGAGGATCTTCTTGCTCTGATACCACGTGTGGAAGGCATGTGCCAGTTCACGCAGATACTGCGCCACCAGGTGCGGTTCGAGCAGGGTGCCGGCCGATTCGACCACTTCCGGATAGCGCGACATCTCCACCATCAGCCACAGCGACGATTCGTCGTCCAAGCTCGACAGGCCGGCCAGACCCGCGCTCGGCGAATGGGTGATGCCCTTCTCCTGCGCCTGGCGCAGCAGGCTGCAGACGCGCGCATGCGCGTACTGCACATAGAACACCGGGTTGTCGTTGCTCTGCTGGCGGGCCAGGTCGATATCGAAGGTCAGCTGCGAATCGGGCTTGCGCGCGATCAGGAACCAGCGGGTCGCATCGCGGCCGGCTTCGTCGATCAGGTCGCGCAGGGTGAAGTAGCTGCCGGCCCGCTTGGACAGCTTCACTTCCTCGCCGCCGCGCATGACCGTGACCATCTGGTGCAGCACGTATTCCGGCCAGCCCTGCGGGATGCCCACTTCCATCGCCTGCAGGCCGGCGCGCACGCGCGCCAGCGAGCCGTGGTGGTCGGCGCCCAGCTCGGTGATCGCGCGCTCGTAGCCGCGCTGCCACTTGGACAGGTGATAGGCCACGTCCGGCACGAAGTAGGTGAAGGTGCCGTCGGACTTGCGCATCACGCGGTCCTTGTCGTCACCGAAATCGGTGCTGCGCAGCCACAGCGCGCCACCCTCTTCGTAGGTGTGGCCCGAGGCCTGCAGTTTGGCGACCGCTTCGGCCACCTTGCCATCGGCGTACAGCGAGCTTTCCAGGAAGTAGATGTCGAAGTCCACGCCGAATGCGGCCAGGTCCAGGTTCTGCTCGTTGCGCAGGTAGGCCACGGCGAAGCGGCGGATCGCCGCCATGTCGTCCGGATCCTTGGCACCGACCACGGTGCTGCCTTCCAGATCGACGCTGGCGCCGCTCATGTAGGCACGCGCCACGTCGGCAATGTAGTCACCCCGGTAACCGCCTTCCGGCCAGCCGTCCTGGTCCGGTGCAATGCCCTTGATCCGGGCCTGGGTGGACAGCGCCAGGTTCTCGATCTGCACGCCGGCATCGTTGTAGTAGAACTCGCGCTTGGCGTTCCAGCCGTTGGCATCAAGCACGCGCGCCACGCAGTCGCCGATGGCGGCGGCGCGGCCATGGCCGACATGCAGCGGGCCGGTCGGGTTGGCCGACACGTACTCCACGCCCACCGTGCGGCCGTTGCCGGACAGGTTGCGGCCGTAGTCGTGGCCTTCCTTCAGCACCGACGCGGCTTCGCGCTGGTACGCGGCCGGGGCCAGGTGGAAGTTGATGAAGCCCGGGCCTGCGATCTCGACCTTGCTGACGTCCTCGCTGCGCGGCAGCGCCTCGACCAGCGCCTGTGCCAGTGCGCGCGGATTGCTGCGCGCGGCCTTGGCCAGCAGCATGGCGGCATTGGTGGCGAAGTCGCCGTGGTCACGGGTCTTCGGGCGCTCGACCACGAAGTCCGGCGGCAGGGAGTCGGCGGGCAGGGTGCCATTGGCGCGCAAGGCTTCGATGCCTTGGCTGATCAGGGCGCGGAGGAGATTTTTCACGAGGCCTGCTGTGAGAATGAGCGGCGGAATCGCCCATTTTAGCGCAGATGCCAGCGCCAACGCTGACCAACGCCTGCCTGTGCGGGCGCGCCCGGTCCCGGCCGCCGCGGCGGTCAGCCGATCAGGCGGGCCTGGCGGGGCGGCAGAAGGCCCCGTTCAGCAAATGAAACGGGCCGCCCTTCACCGACCACGAAGTGGTCCAGCAGCCGGATGTCGACCAGCGCCAGCGCACGCTGCAGTTCATCGGTGATCTGGGCATCGGCCGCAGAGGGCTCGGGGTCGCCGGAGGGGTGATTGTGGCTGAGGATGACCGCCGCAGCGTTGTGCAGCAGGGCACGTCGCACCACTTCACGCGGATAGACCGGGGCGGCGTTGATGGTCCCGCTGAACAGTTCTTCACAGGCCAGCAGCCGGTGGCGGTTGTCCAGGAACAGCACCATGAACAGTTCGCGGGCCTGGCCGCGCAGGCGGTGCTGCAGGTAGCGGCCGACCGCGCTGGGGTTGTCGCCCACCGCTTCACCGTGCTGCAGCTCGGCGGACAGATAGCGGTGGGCCAGTTCCAGCCCGGCCATCAGCGCACAGCTGCGGGCCGGTCCCAGCCCCGGCAGTCTGGCCAGGTCGCGGGCGGTCCGGTCCAGCAGCACGCGCAGCGGGCCGTGCTCGCGCAGCAGGTCGCGGGCAGTCTGCACCGCGTCGCGGCCGCCGGTACCGGATCCGAGGAACAACGCCAGCAGTTCGGCATCGGACAGGGCTGTCGCGCCGCGGGCCAGCAGCTTTTCGCGCGGGCGTTCCTGTTCGGGCCATTCATGGATGGGCATGGCTGCCATCATCGGTGCTGGCGCCGCCGGGCAACATCAGCACTTGCCGCCCGCGCCGGTCGGTCAAGGCCTCAAGGGCCGCTGTTGCGTGTCCGGTCCGGCCAAGGCGTCACTCGCTCCGGGTCTGCAGATAGTCGTACAGCTCCTGGTTGTTCTTCAGGCCGAGCTTGCGTTTGGCTTCGGCCTTCTGCCGGCTGATCGTCTTCGGGCTGCGTCCGCTGCGCTCGGCGATGGCATTGATGCTCAGCCCCTCTGCGAGCAGCTGCAGCACCTCCTGCTCGCGGGACGACAGGGCCGCCGGCGGGTGCGGAAACAACAGGTCGCGGGCCTGCAGATGACGGCGCATCTGCTGCGAAACGAAGACCTGCCCGGCCATGGCCGCATGCAGCGCCTGCGGCAGTTCGGTGAAGTCCGCGCTCTTGTCGACCAGGCCATGTACCCCGTCGCGGAGCAGGCCATCGAGCAGCCCCGGGTGGCGCGCGCCGGTCAGCACCACCACCGGCAGACCCGGATGGCGGTCGCGCAGCACGGCCAGCAGTTCCGGACCGTCCGGGCCGGGGCCGGGCATGGACAGATCGGTGAGTACCGCGTGGCAGGGATGGACCTGGAGCAGTCGCAGCAGACCGGCGCCATCGGCGGCGGCGCCGGCAACATCCATCTGGTGGCTTTCGAGCACGATGCGGATGCCGTGCAGGACGACCGGGTGGTCGTCGGCAATGATGATGCGCGGTTGCACGGAGCTCCTCGGAAATCAAACGGCACGCCTCGGCATGCCAGCGACGATTCTGCAAACCGGGGGCGGCCAGAGGTATAGGAAAGATCCGAATCGGCATGCGCCAATGCCGGAAAGCCATGTCAGGCCACTCCATGTACTGATAGCCGCGCGCTATGTGCTGTGTACACCGGGGAATTGCCGGCCTTCGGGTAAGCTAATGCCCTCGTTTGCACAGGAATTCCAGGTGGCTGACTTCCCCAACGCTTCCCCCGCGCCGCGCCGCGCGCTGGAAGGCCAGAAACTGCTGCTGTGCGTGGGCGGCGGGATCGCGGCTTACAAGGCCCTGGAGCTGGTACGGCGGCTGCGTGATGCCGGCGCGCAGGTGCAGGTGGCGATGACCGCTGGCGCCCAGCAGTTCGTCACCCCGCTCAGTTTCCAGGCGCTGTCGGGGCAGCCGACCCGCACCACCCTGTGGGACAGCGCTGCCGAGCAGGCCATGGGTCACATCGAACTGGCGCGCTGGGCAGACCGCATCGTCGTGGCGCCGGGCACGGCCGACCTGCTGGCGCGCCTGGCCCAGGGCCACGCTGACGACCTGGTCAGCACCCTGTGCCTGGCCAGCACCGCGCCGCTCACGGTCTGCCCGGCGATGAACCACCGCATGTGGCTGCATCCGGCGACCCAGGCCAACATCGCCCTGCTGCGCGAGCGCGGGGCGCAGGTCATCGGCCCGGTCGATGGACCGCTGGCCGAAGGCGAGTCCGGCCCGGGGCGGCTTGCCGAGCCGGCTGACATCGTCGCCGCGCTGGCAGCCGCCGGCGGCGCGGCCAACGGCCCCGCCCCCGCGCCGGAAACCCGCGCCCTGCAGGGCCTGCGCCTGCTGATCAGTGCCGGGCCGACGTATGAGGACATCGACCCGGTGCGTTACGTCGGCAACCGCAGCAGCGGCAAAATGGGCTTTGCCCTGGCTGCTGCCGCAGCGGCGCTTGGTGCGCAGGTCGTGCTGGTCAGTGGCCCGGTGCAGCTGCCGACCCCCGCCGGCGTGCAGCGCATCGACGTGCGTTCGGCTGCGCAGATGCGCGACGCCGTGCTGCAGGCACTTCCGGCCGACATCTACATCGGGGCTGCGGCGGTGTCCGATTACACGCCGCGCCAGGTGGCCGCGCAGAAGCTGAAGAAGACCGCCGACAGCCAATCGCTGGTGATCGAACTGGTGCGCACGCCGGACATCCTGGCCGAGGTGGCGGCACAGACGCAGTCGCTGAAGCTGGTGGTGGGTTTCGCGGCCGAAACCCACGACGTGGAGAAGTACGCGCGCGGCAAGCTGGTGGACAAGCGCCTGGATCTGGTGATCGCCAACCAGGTGGGCATCAGTGGCGGCGGTTTTGAAAGCGACAACAACGCCGCCACGGCCTTCTGGCAGGACGGCGAACAGGTCTTCCCGGCCACCTCCAAGCGTGAGCTGGCCGAACAACTGCTGGCGCTGATCGCGCGGAGGCTTCAGGCATGACCCAGGCGGGCGCAACCCAGGCAATGACGACCCAACCGTTGCAGGTCAAGCTGCTCGACCCGCGTTTCGGCGACAGCTGGCCGTTGCCGGCCTACGCGACCGAGGCCAGCGCGGGCATGGACCTGCGGGCCGCGCTGGAAACCGCGCTGACCCTGCAGCCGGGGGATACCGCGCTGGTGCCCAGCGGCCTGGCCATCCACATCGCCGATCCGAACCTGTGTGCGGTGATCCTGCCGCGCTCGGGGCTGGGCCATCGCCATGGCATCGTGCTGGGCAACGGCACCGGCCTGATCGATGCGGACTACCAGGGGCCGCTGCTGATCAGCGTGTGGAACCGGGGCCGCGAGGCCTTCACCGTGGAGCCGGGTGATCGCATCGCCCAGCTGGTGATCGTGCCGATTGCACGCGTCAGCCTGCAGGTGGTGGATACTTTCACCGACAGCGTGCGGGGAACGGGTGGATTCGGCCATACCGGGGTGCGTTGACAGGGGACATCGATGAGCGGCAACGCGGAAGCACGGCGGGAACGATCGTTGGGACGGAGTGCGCCATTGCTGGGCGTACTGCTGGTGCTGCTGGCCGGCTGGTTCGGCTGGAGCGCGGTACAGCAGTGGCGGCAGGCGGCCAGCGGGGAGGCCCTGGAACAGGCGCGTGACCAGGCCGTGCAGGGCCTGCAGCAGGCTGCCAGTGGCCAGCTGCAGCAGTTGCAGCAGCACCTGAAGGGCGACCGCGTGCAGCAGGCGCTGCAGGCGGGCGATGCCGCCGGTGCCGCACTGGCGCTGCGCGAAAGCTGGACCGGTGTCGAGCAGGTGGACGTGCTGGCGGCTGACCTGGCGACCGGCTATGCCGACGCAGCGGCCTTCGGCTATGCACGCCTGGCACTGCTCGAATCGGCGTTGTCCGACGCCAGGCCTTCCCTGCGCGTGGTCCGCGACGGCGGCGGCAACCGCCTCGGCCTGGCGGCGCCGGTGCAGCTGGCCGGCGTGGGGCCGGCGGTGGTCTACGTGCGCCAGCCGTTGCTGCGCCTGACCTCGCCGCTGGACCAGGTGCGTGTCCCGGATACCGGCTTCCTGGCCCTGCGCCAGGGGGCGCACAACATCATTGCCCACGGCGACGCGCGCCTGTCCGAGAGCGCCGAAGCGCTGGCGCGCCCGGTGCCCGGCACGCCGCTGCGGCTGACCGCCAGCGTACCCAACGTGGAACCCGGCCCGCTGGGGCTGGGGGCACTGGCCTGCGCGATCGTCGCCCTGCTGCTGGCGTTCATCGCCGTGCTGCTGGTGGTGGGCCGCGGGCGCCTGCCCAACGCACTGCCGCTGCCGAGCCGCCGCAGCGCCGCCGCAGAGACCGACCACGGGCCGACCCTGCGCGAAAGCCTGCAGATGGCTCCCCCGGCGGTGGCCGATGCCGCCGCCGCCAGCACGCCGCCGCCGCCGCCGCCGGTTCCGGCCGACGAGCTGGCCGCAGGCATCTTCCGCGCCTACGACATCCGTGGCGTGGTCGGCAGCGAACTGACCGCGAGGACTGCGGCGCTGATCGGCCAGGCGATCGGCACCGTCGCACTGGAACAGGGGCTGCGTGAGGTGGTGATCGGCCGCGACGGCCGCCTGTCCGGTCCGGAACTGTCCGCAGGCCTGGCCGAGGGCCTGCGGCGTGCCGGCTGCACGGTGATCGACATCGGCCTGGCGCCGACGCCGCTGGTGTACTTCGCCTCGTTCCACCTGCGTACCGGTACCTGCGTCGCGGTGACCGGCAGCCACAACCCGCCGGACTACAACGGCTTCAAGGTGGTCATCGGCGGTGAAACGCTGTCCGGCGATGCGATCACCGATCTTTACCGGCGCATCACCGAAGGCCGCCTGGTGCAGGCCGCCGAACCGGGTGACTACCAGCAGCGCGAGGTTGCGGCGGACTACATCCAGCGCATCGCCGATGACGTGCAGCTGGACCGTCCGCTGAAAGTGGTGGCCGACGCCGGCAACGGCGTGGCCGGGGCATTCGCACCGCAGCTGCTGGAGGCCATCGGCGCCGAGGTCATCCCGCTGTACTGCGATGTCGACGGCAGTTTCCCCAACCACCATCCCGATCCCAGCGAGCCGGCCAACCTGCAGGACCTGGTGCAGACGGTCAAGCGTTTCGGCGCCGACCTTGGCGTGGCCTTCGACGGCGATGGCGACCGCCTCGGCGTGGTGACCGGGCAGGGCCGGATCATCTACGCCGATCGCCTGCTGATGCTGTTCGCGGCCGACGTGCTGATGCGCAACCCGGGCGCGATGGTGATCTACGACGTGAAGTGCACCGGCACCCTGTCCGACCACGTGCTGCGCAATGGCGGCAGCCCGCTGATGTGGAAGACGGGCCATTCGCTGATGAAGGCGAAGATGCGCGAGACCGATGCCGAGCTGGCCGGTGAGATGAGCGGCCACTTCTTCTTCAAGGAGCGCTGGTTCGGTTTCGATGACGGTCTGTATGCCGCCGCACGCCTGCTGGAAATCCTGGCGCAGCGCGAAGAGAGTCCGGACGAGGTGCTGGCCGAGCTGCCGGAACGGGTATCCACGCCGGAACTGAAGGTGCCGGTGGCGGAGGGCACGCCGCACGCGCTGGTGGCGATGCTGGTGGCGGCGGCGCAGTCGCCGGACAACCCCTACGTGGGCGGTCGCCTGTCGACCATCGATGGCCTGCGCGTGGACTTCCCCGATGGCTGGGGCCTGGTCCGTGCCTCGAATACCACGCCGGTACTGGTGCTGCGCTTCGAAGGCGTCGACGACGCGGCACTGGAGCGCATCCAGTCGCTGTTCCGCAGCCAGCTGCAGCCGGTGCTGGGCGACACCCCGTTGGGGTTCTGAGACGGTGCACCCGCGCAGGGTGGGTGCCGACCGTGGGTCGGCACCCCTCACCCCTTGAAGCGCAGTCCCACGCCCGGTTCGGTGAACAGGTAGCGCGAATCCAGCGCCGAATCGCCCAGCTTGTGCCGCAGCTTTCCGACCAGGATGCGCAGGTAGTGGGTGTCGTGCTGGTGGGTCGGGCCCCAGATTTCCTGCAGGATCTGCGGCTGGGTCACCACCCGTCCGGCATTGCGCAGCAGCAGTGACAGCAGCGCGTATTCCTTGCGGGTCAGCGCCACGGGTTGCCCGTCCAGCGCGACTTCGCGACGCACCAGGTCCACGTGCAGGTGGCCATCGTCGAACAGTGGCGGCGTGCCATCGGCCGGCACGCTGCGCGTGCGCAGCAATGCCCGCACCCGCGCCATCAGTTCCTGGGTGCCGAACGGCTTGGTCACGTAGTCGTTGGCGCCGTTGTCCAATGCGCGCACCTTCTCCGTTTCGCCGGCACGCACGGTCAGCATGATCACCGGCACCTGGCTCCACTGCCGCAGCTGCTCCAGCACCTCGTGGCCTTCCATGTCCGGCAGGCCGATGTCCAGGATCACCAGGTCCATGTCTTCGCTGGCCGCCATCTGCAGCCCTTCCTGGCCGCTGGCCGCCTGCCGCACCTGGTAGCCCTGCGCGCGCAGGCTGATGTCCAGGAAGCGGCGGATCTGGGTTTCATCATCGATCACCAGTACGCGCGGCGCGGGCGCACTGGCCTCAGTCTGGATCGGGCTCATCGTGGGCGGTCGGCTTGAGCAGGGGCAGGGTGATGCGGATCAGGGTACCGCGACCGTCGCGTCCGGGCAGCGCCTGCACGCTGCCGCCGTGCGCGCCGATCATGCCCTGGCAGATGGTCAGGCCCAGGCCGGTGCCGTGGCGGCCACGATCGCCGCGCTCGACGCTGTAGAACATGTCGAAGATGCGTGCGCGCTCGTCATCGGGAATGCCCGGGCCGGCATCGATCACGTCGATGCGCAGCTGGCCGTCCAGTTCGCGCGCCTGCACCTGCACGGCAGCATCGGGCGGGGAGAACTTGGCGGCGTTCTCCATCACGTTGAACACCGCCTGCTCGACCAGTGCCGGGTGCACCCAGATCGGTGCCAGCGTGGCCGGGATGTCCAGCTGCAGCTGCACCTTCGGCTGGTAGCGCTGCAGGCGGCGTGCGGCCGAACCGATCAGCTCGTCCACGCCGATCCAGTCGCGGTTGA
The DNA here is from genome assembly GCF_030549525.1 of Stenotrophomonas sp. 704A1. Lineage (NCBI taxonomy): Bacteria > Pseudomonadati > Pseudomonadota > Gammaproteobacteria > Lysobacterales > Lysobacteraceae > Stenotrophomonas > Stenotrophomonas tuberculopleuritidis. The sequence continues at coordinate 373,652 of NZ_CP130831.1, forward strand.
TCTTCAGGCCCTCATGGCCGAGCCGGGTCATGTCCAGCAGGTTCTGGATGTAGCGGTCCAGGCGCTCGCCTTCGACCAGGATGGTGTCCAGCAACGCGCGGCGATCGGCCACGTCCATCGCCCCGCCATAGCTGGCCAGGCTGTCGGCCGAACCGATCATCGCCGCCAGCGGCGAGCGCAGGTCATGCGATACCGAAGAGAGCAGCGCCGAGCGCAGGCGTTCGGTCTCGTTGCTCACGTGCGCCTGTTCCAGCTCGGCCACCAGCCGCGTGCGCAGCGCGGCCTGGGCGATGTCATCGACCATCGCCTCGGCCAGCTGGCGCTGCTCCGGCAGCAGCCGGGCCTGTGCATCGGGCAGGTACAGGCCGGCCACGCCGATCGCCCGATCATCGCCGTCCAGCAGCGGCAGGAACCACCATTGCGCGCCGGCCAGGGTATCGGTGAAGCGGCCGCTGGGCTGGCCGTGGCGCAGCGCCCAGTCGGCGGCGGCCAGATCGGTATCGCCCGGCAGGCTGCGGCCTCCGGCGGCGGTGTCGGCGCCGATCCGCAGCCACGCCGGCACGTCCATGGCCTGTTCCAGTGCGTGCCGACCCGCCTGCGCCACCTCGCCGTTGCCGGCAGCGCTGGCCAGCTGCCGGCCCAGCTGCTGGCGCGCGCGTGCATGGCGGTTGGCGGCACGCAGGGCCACCACCTGCATGCGCAGGCGCGAGGCCAGGCGGCCGGCCACCAGTGCGGCGGCCAGGAACAGGAACACGGTGATCACGCCCTGGCGCGCGCCGATGGCGAAGGTGAAGCGCGGTGCGATGAACAGGAAGTTGTAGGCCAGGAAGCACAGGATCGCCGCCATCACCGCGACGCTGGCACGGGTGCGCGCGGCGACCAGCACCACCGCCACGATGAACACCATCGACAGGTCGGCCATGCCGACCCAGCGTTCCACCAGCCACGCCACCGCACAGGCCAGTGCGGTGGCGAGCAGCGCCTGCAGAGGTTCGTGGCTGATGCCGCGCATCGGCGGCAGCAGGCCTTCGCGGCGCGCGCGTGCACGCGCCTGCGGCGTGCTGATGATGGTGATCTCGTAGTGCGCGCCGCGCTGGATCAGCTGCTGGGTCAGGGTACGGTTGAACATGCGCGCCAGCGGGCGCTCGCGGGTCCGGCCCAGCACCAGGGTCGACACGCCGTTGTGCGCGGCGTGGTCGAGCAGGGCATCGGCAATGCTTGAACCATGCAGCAGCTCGGCATCGCCACCGAGCCGCCGCGCCAGCGCGAAGGCAGCATCGATCTCGCGCCGGGTCGCTTCGTCCTGGCGTCGCCCCTGTACGGTCACCACCGTCCAGGGCGCGTCGCGGCGTTCGGCGATGCGCCGCGCCACCCGCACCAGGTACTCGCTCTGGCCGCCGCCATCGATCGCCACCAGCACGCCGCGGCGCAGTGGCAGGTTGCTTTCGCCGCGTGCGGCGCGTGCTTCGCGCAGGCTGCTGTCGACGCGGTCGGCCGCCTCCTGCATCGCCAGCTCGCGCAGCGCGGTCAGGTTGGCCGGCGAGAAGAACGCCTGCAGCGCCTGCGCCGCCTGTTCGGGCACGTAGACCTTGCCCTGCTGCAGGCGCGCGATCAGCTCGCGTGGCGGCAGGTCGACCAGCACGATGTCGTGCAGGCGATCGAGCACGACGTCGGGCACGGTTTCGCTCACGCGTACGCCGGTGATGCGCATCACCACGTCGTTGAGGCTTTCCAGGTGCTGGATGTTGACCGTGGTCCAGACGTCGATGCCGGCATCGAGCAGTTCCATCACGTCCTGCCAGCGCCGCTCGTGGCGGCTGCCCGGTGCGTTGCGATGGGCCAGCTCATCCACCAGCACCAGCGCCGGGTGCCGCACCAGCACGGCATCCAGGTCCATCTCCAGCAGGGTATGGCCGTGGTAGGCCACGTCCTTCAGCGGCACCTGCGGCAGGCCCTCCAGCAGGGCCTGGGTGTCGGCACGGCCGTGGGTTTCCACCAGCCCCACCACCAGGTCCACGCCTCGCCGCAGCTGTTCCTGGGCACGGGTGAGCATGGCGTAGGTCTTGCCCACGCCGGGCGCCGCGCCGAGGAACACGGTCAGCTTGCCGCCTGCCTCGCGTTGCAGTCCTTCCGCCAGCGCATCAGCCTGGCGGGTCCGCAGGTCAGTCATGGGGGCCGCTGTCATGGCCACCATTGTGCGCGCTGTCGGGGCGGGCCGGCATCATGGCGCTGCAGCCGCGTGGTCCAGGGCGAAGTTCAGCGTCACCACATTCACCCGTGGCTGGCCGAACAGGCCCCACTGGCGTCCCGATGTGTGGGCCTGGACCAGCGCCTGCACGCGTTGCACCGGCAGGCCACGCGCACGCGCCACGCGCGCCACCTGCAGCTGCGCTGCCGCAGGCGTCAACTGCGGATCCAGTCCACCGCCGGACTGGGTGACCAGATCGGCGGGGACCTGCGCCGGGCTGACCCCTTCGCGCGCGGCCACCGCCGCGGTGGCGGCGGCCACGCGCTCGGCCAGTGCCGGGTTGCTGCGCGCCAGGTTGGAGCCGGCCGCGGCCATCGGGTCGTAGCCGGCCGCCGACGGCCGTGCCTGGAAGTAGCCATCGCCGACGAACGGCTGTGCCAGCCACGCCGAGGCGCGCACCTGGCCGCTGCCATCGCGCAGCACGCTGCCCTCGGCCTGGGTCGGGAAGGACAGGCCGGCGAAGCCGGTGGCGATGCCGGCATAGACCGCACCGGCCAGCAGCAGGGTCGCCAGGCCCAGCCCGATCGCCGGGCGCCAGCGGGCGTCGTCCTGCAGGCTGGACACGGCGGCAGTGGCCTGCTGTTCGCGCGGCAGGGAGGAGGAGGGGGACAGGGGACGGTTCATGCGCCGAATACCAGGACAAGAAGAAGGTCGATCGCCTTGATCGCAGCAAAGGGCAGCAGTACGCCACCGAGGCCGTACACCAGCATGTTCCGGCGCAGCAGCGCCGTTGCGGTGGCCGGACGGAAGCGCACGCCGCGCAGCGCCAGCGGAATCAGCGCGGGAATCACCAGGGCGTTGAAGATCAGCGCGGCCAGCACCGCATTGCGCGGGCTCGACAGCTGCATCACGTTCAGCGCGGCCATCGCCGGCACCGTGGCGGCAAACAGCGCCGGCAGGATCGCGAAGTACTTGGACACGTCGTTGGCCAGCGAGAAGGTGGTCAGCGCGCCGCGGGTGATCAGCTGCTGCTTGCCCACTTCCACCACCGCCAGCAGCTTGGCCGGATCCGAATCCAGATCGACCATGTTGCCGGCCTCCTTGGCCGCCTGCGTGCCGGAGTTCATCGCCAGGCCGATGTCGGCCTGGGCCAGCGCCGGTGCATCGTTGGTGCCATCGCCTACCATCGCCACCAGCCGACCACCGGCCTGCTCGGCGCGGATACGTGCCAGCTTGTCTTCCGGCCGCGCTTCGGCGATGTAGTCGTCGACGCCGGCCTCGGCCGCGATCGCCGCCGCGGTCAGTGGATTGTCGCCGGTGATCATCACCGTGCGGATGCCCATCGCACGCAGCTGCGCGAACTTCTCGCGCATGCCGTGCTTGACCACGTCGGACAGCTCGATGACACCCAGCACGTGGCGACCCTCGGCCACCACCAGCGGGGTGGCGCCATTGCGGGCGACCTGATCCACGCGGCCGGCCAGCTCGGCCGGCACGTTGCCGCCAAGCGCCTGCACGTGGGCACGGATGGCATCAGCCGCCCCCTTGCGGATCTGACGACCGTGCGCCAGATCGACACCGGACATGCGGGTCTGCGCGCTGAAGGCCAGGTACTCGGCGTGGTCCGGTTCGGGCGTGGTGCAGCCCTGCTCGCGGGCCAGGCGCACGATCGACTTGCCCTCCGGGGTCGGGTCGGCCAGCGACGACAGCAACGAGGCTTCACGCAGCTGCTCGGCATCGATCCCGGCCAGCGCGTGGAAATGGCTGGCCTGGCGGTCGCCGTAGGTGATGGTGCCGGTCTTGTCGAGCAGGAGTACGTCGACGTCGCCCGCCACTTCCACCGCTTTGCCCGACTTGGCCAGCACATTGGCCGCCAGCGCCCGGTTCATGCCGGCGATGCCGATGGCCGGCAGCAGGCCGCCGATGGTGGTCGGAATCAGGCACACCAGCAGCGCGATCAGCAGCAGCGGATCGACCGCCACGCCCACCGCCGCGCCGATCGCCGGCAGCGTCGCCACCACCACCAGGAAGGTCAGCGTCATCGCCGCCAGCAGCAGGGTCAGTGCGATCTCGTTGGGGGTCTTCTGGCGGTTGGCGCCTTCCACCAGCGCGATCATCCGGTCCAGGAAACTGTGGCCCGGCTCGGCGGTCACCCGCACGATGATCTGGTCGGACAGCACCTTGGTGCCACCGATCACCCCCGAGCGGTCGGTGCCGGCTTCGCGCAGCACCGGCGCCGATTCGCCGGTCACCGCTGCTTCGTTGATGGTGGCCAGGCCCTGCACGATCTCGCCATCGGCCGGCACCAGCTCGCCGGCGCTGACGATCACATGGTCGCCGGGGCGCAGTTCGGCCGCCGGCACTTGGGTTTCCACCGCGCCTGCCTGCGGCGCCGCCAACCGGCGTGCCACCAGGTCCTGGCGGGCACGCCGCAGCGAGGCGGCCTGGCCGCGGCCGCGGGCTTCGGCCACCGCCTCGGCGAAGTTGCCGAACAGCACCGTGACCAGCAGGATCGCGGTCACCGCCAGGCCGAAGCCAAGCGGTGCATTGCCGCTCAGGGTGATGAGCGCGGCGACCAGGGTGCCGGCCATGACCACGGCCATCACCGGGCTGCGCACCAGGTGCATCGGTGACAGCTTGCGCACCGCCTCGAACAGCGCACGGCGCAGGCCGGCGGCATCCAGCAGGGCGGGGCGGGAAACCACGGAAGAGGAACGATGTGCGGTTGCGTGACTACTCATGGGGGTGTCCTCAGTGCAGTCCCAGGCTCAGGTGGTCGGCGATCGGGCCGAGCACCAGCGCCGGCATGAACTGCAGCACGGTAAGGATGACGATCACCGAGACCAGGGTCAGGGCGAAGGTCGGGGTTTCGATCTGCAGGCTGCCCGCCGATTCCGGTGCCTGCCGCTTGGCGGCCAGCTGCGCGGCCACCACCAGCGGAATCACCAGCAGCGGGAAGCGGCCCAGCAACAGCACCAGAGAACAGCTCAGGTTCCACCACGGGGTGGCATCGCCCAGGCCCTCGAAGCCCGAGCCGTTGTTGGCATAGGCCGAAACGTATTCGTAGAAGACCTGGCTGATGCCATGGAAGCCCGGGTTGGAGGTGCCGGCCAGGCCGGGCACGGCCAGGGTGATCGCGGTGAACAGCAGCAGCGTGATCGGCTGCAGCAGCACCAGCAGGGCCAGCAGGCGCACCTGCGGCGTCTCCAGCTTGCGGCCGAACAGTTCCGGCGTGCGCCCGGTCATCAGGCCGGCAAGGAAGACACCCAGCAGCAGGTAGACGATGAACTGCTGCAGGCCGCAGCCGATGCCGCCCCAGATGGCACTGACCAGCATGTTGACCATCGCCAGGCCACCGGAGAGCGGGCTCAGCGAATCATGCATGCCGTTCACCGAACCGTTGGACACCTGGGTGGTCACCGCCGCCCACAGCACGGTGGCATCGGCCCCGAAGCGTACTTCCTTGCCCTCCATCAACAACGGCGTGGCCGCGCTGGCACTGTGGCCCTCGCTCCACACCATCGCGCCGGTGGACAGCAGCGACATGCCGAGCATGCAGCTGAACACCAGGGCGCCGAAGCGGCGGCGGCCGGTGAATGCGCCGATCATGAAGATCACCGCCATCGGTACCAGCAGGATGCCGATCACTTCCAGCATGTTCGACACCGGGGTCGGGTTTTCCAGCGGGAAGCTGCTGTTCGGGCCGTACCAGCCGCCGCCATTGGCGCCCAGCTGCTTGGCTGCGACCATCGCCGCCACCGGGCCCAGCGGCAGCTTCTGCTGGGCCATGCCTGCGGCGGCATCGATCGGCGTCGCCTGCGGGCCGCCGGCCAGCGTCGAGGGAACCCCCTGGCTGGTCAGCAGCAGCGTCCACACCAGGCACAACGGCAACAGGAAGCGCACGCACAGGCGGACCACGTCTGCGTAGTAGTTGCCCACCGCCACCTGGCGGTCGTCGCCGCTACCGGTGGCCGCAGCGGCCTGCGGCGCAGGCGAGAACAGCGCACGCAGGGTGGCCACCGCCAGTGCCAGGCCCATCATCGGCGTCACCACCTGCAGGCCGGTGATGCCGGTCATCTGCGAGAAGTAGGACAGCTGCGCCTGTCCCGAATAGTGCTGCTGGTTGGTGTTGGTCAGGAACGAGATCATCGTGTGCAGCGCGGTGTCCCAGCGCATGTTCGGGATCTGGTCCGGATTCAGCGGCAACCACGCTTGGGTCATGAACACGGCCTGGGTCAGCACCGCGACCACCACGTTGCTGAGCACGAAGGCCAGCACGTAGCCGCGCCAGGACATCGAGCGCGCGGGATCGACGCCGAGGATCCTGTACAGCGGCTTCTCGATCCAGTGGAACAGCACGTCGACCTTCATCGGCGTGCCGCGCATCACCCGCGCCAGGTACAGGCCCAGCGGCCATGCCAGCAGCAGGCTGGCGGCAAGAATGGCAAGAATTTCAGTCATGGCAGGCTCCGTTCAGAACGACTCGGGCCGCAGCACGACATACAGAAGATAGGCGGCGGCAACCAGCACCAGCACGCCACACAACAACGACAGCCAGGGGGACATGGAATGTGAGACCTGGTGGAACCCCTCCACCTCAGGCCGCCATCGTCATCCTGCCACGCATAAACGCACTACGTGCCGGAGCTGGCCGGCACGTAAAAAGTGCATAAATTCCTGGCCCGCTGCCGTAACCAGGCGCCGGGCGTGGCCGGGCCGGTCCGCCGCGATGCGGCGCTCAGCCCGCCGGGGCGGCAGGCGGCGCCAGGCCTTTCAACTGGCGATAGCGCTGCAGGCTGTTGTCGATCTCGAACTTCAGCGCCTGCTGCTGCTGCTCGAAACTGGCCAGCAGCCGCTGCTGCGACTGCAGCTGTGCATGGCGCTGGCGGATGGCCGTGGCCTGCTTTGCGGCCACCTTGGCGCCCGCCAGTTCGCGGTCACCGGCGGCCGCGAGCAGCGCCACCAGCGAGTCGCGCAGGCTGGCGACGTTGTACTGGGCGGTCTTGAGGTTGTTGTCGAGCACTTCCTGGCGCTCGGCGAACACCCGCCGCAGCGCATCCTCGTCGCTGTAGGTGGTCAGCATCGCCTGTTCGGTGCGCTGCCGGGTCTGCTCGGCCATCTGGTCCAGCTGGGCCTGCGCCGCCGCCGTACTGGCGGCAGCGCGTTCCTCGTCGGTCAACGCGCGCTGCACCTGGGCATTGCGCACGCCACTGCGCGCATTGAACTCTTCGCGCGCGTTGTTCACCGCATCGGCCGGCAGCGCATCGCTGCAGATCCGCTCCTTGCCCTCGTTCCAGCAGTACAGCTTCTTCTCCGCAGCGGCCTTGCCGCGCGGCTGCGCCAGCAGCGCGGCCGGGAGTGCCAGCAACAGGCCGGCGGCAACGATGGCAGGAACTCGGAACATGCGACCTTTCCCCTGGGGTCAGCGTGTGGAACGGACACCGTACTGGGCGCGATAGGCCTCCAGCGGCTGCCGGTAGCCCACAAGTTCCGGATTTCCGGAGGCGAAATCAAGCAGGTCGGCCAGCGTCGCCACGGCGATCACCGGAATCCCGGATTCCTCGGCCACGGCCTGGGCCGCCGAGCGGTGGTCGCTGTCCGAGGCGATTTCCTGGCGGTCCAGGGCCACCACGATGCCAGCCGGAATGCCACCGGCGGCGCGGATGATCGACAGGGCCTCGCGGATCGCGGTACCGGCGGTGATCACGTCGTCGACGATCAGCACGCGCTTGCCGGTCATGTCGGCGCCAATCAGCTGGCCGCCTTCGCCGTGGTCCTTCACCTCCTTGCGGTTGAACGACAACGGCAGGTCGCGGCCGCGCTGGGCCAGCTCACAGGCCATCGCGGTGGCCAGCGGGATGCCCTTGTACGCCGGGCCGAACACCACGTCGTACTTGATCCCGCTGGCGTCGATGGCATCGGAATAGCACGCGCCCAGCTGCGACAGCAGGGATCCGGAGTCGAAACGACCGGCATTGAAGAAATAGGGGCTCAGCCGGCCGGACTTGAGGGTGAACTGGCCAAAGCGCAGGGCGTCGGCAGTCAGGGCCAGCTGCAGGAAACGGTGACGGTGGTCGCTCATCAAAACTCGATTCATCTTCATTTGGAGCGCAAATCCTAATCCAGCTGGGCTTTCCGCGCTCGTCCGGCGCCTTCACGGGCACCGCCCGGGCCCGCCGGGCGGACTGCGCAGCCCGGCAGCCAACCGGTATGCTTGCCCGGTTTCCCGCCGTAGGTTCTTCCGCATGCGCATCATCAGCTTCAACGCCAATGGCATCCGTTCGGCCGCCACCAAGGGCTTCCTTGACTGGTTCCGGGCTCAGGATGCCGACGTCCTCTGCATCCAGGAGACAAAGGCCCAGGAAGACCAGCTGACCGACCCGATGTTCCGCCCGGACGGGCACCACTGCTTCTACCGCGACGCCATCACCAAGAAGGGCTACAGCGGTGTGGCGATCTACAGCAGGCGCGAGCCGGACCAGGTCATCACCTCGCTGGGCTGGGCCCCGTTCGACGACGAAGGCCGCTACATCGAGGCGCGCTACGGCAACCTCAGCGTGGTGTCCTTCTATATTCCGTCCGGCAGCTCCGGTGATCTGCGCCAGGGCTTCAAGTTCGAAGTGATGGAATGGCTGCGGCCGATCCTCGAGGAGTGGGCGCGCAGCGGCCGCGACTACGTGCTGTGCGGCGACTGGAACATCGTGCGTTCGGCGCTGGACATCAAGAACTGGAAGTCCAACCAGAAGAACTCCGGCTGCCTGCCGGAAGAGCGCGACTGGCTCAATGCCCTGTGCGCCGACCACGGCCAGGCCACCGATGTCGCCGCCGGCCGCGGCTGGGCCGACGCCTACCGCCTGCTCAACCCCACCGGCGAGGACTACACCTGGTGGAGCAACCGTGGCGCCGCCCGCGCCAACAACGTCGGTTGGCGCATCGACTACCAGTTCATCACCCCGGGCCTGCGTGACCGCCTGCGCGGCTGCTCGATCTACCGCGACCAGCGCTTCTCCGACCACGCCCCGTTCATCGTGGACTACGACCTGTGAGTGAGGCCGCGGCGGCGCCCAGCTACAAGGGCTGGGCCGGCATCAAGCGCGCCTTCGGCACGCCGTCGGCGTTGACCATGGCGCTGCTCGGCTTCGGCAGCGGCCTGCCGTTCCTGCTGATCGCCTCGCAGACCCTGTCGACCCGCCTGCGCGATGTCGGCCTGGATCTCGGCAGCATCGGCCTGATCAGCCTGGCCAGCTTCTTCTACCTGCTCAAGTTCGTGTGGGCCCCGCTGCTGGACCGTTACGCGTTTCCGCTGCTGGGCAGGCTCGGCCGCCGCCGTTCCTGGCTGCTGGTGTCCCAGGTGGCGGTGCTGGCCGGCCTGGTGGCGCTGGCCTTCGTGCGTCCCGAACAGGGGGTGTGGCCGCTGGTGGGCTGGGTGCTGGCCGCGTCTTTCGCCGGCGCCACCCAGGATTCAGTGGTCGATGCCTACCGCATCGAAATCGCCCCGCAGACCGCGCAGGCCGCGCTGGCCGCCACCTATACGCTGGGCTACCGCATCGGTCTGATCCTGGCCGGTGCCGGCGCCCTGTACCTGGCCCAGTTCGAAGGCTGGATCGTGGCCTACCTGGCCATGGCCGGGCTGATGCTGCTGCCGATCCTGGCCACGCTGTTCTGCCGTGAACCCGATCGCCCGGCCAACGCGGTGCAGCGCCGCATCGACGTGGCCGAAGCCTTCGTACAGCCGATCACCAGCTTCTTCAGCCGCAACGGCATCGCCTTGGCGCTGGGGCTGTTGGCCTTCGTGGGCCTGTTCAAGTTCCCCGACCAGGTGATCGGGGTCATGGCCGGCCCGTTCTATCTGGATTCGGGCTTCGACAAGGCCGACATCGCCACCGTGTCCAAGTTGTTCGGCGTGTGGATGGGCATTGGCGGCGCCTTCCTCGGCGGAATCGCGGTGGCGGCGTTCGGCTTCCGGCGGATGCTGCTGGTGGCGGCGCTGGGCGTGGCCCTGTCGAACCTGGCTTTCCTGCTGATGGCGCACCACCCGGGCCAGCTGTGGGCGTTCTACGCCGCGCTCAGTGCCGACAACCTGTTCCAGGGCTTCGCCGGTACGGTGCTGGTGGCCTTCATGTCGTCACTGACCGACCGCAACTTCACCGCCACCCAGTACGCCCTGCTGGTGTCGCTGGCGAACCTGCCGGGCAAGTTCGTCGGCGGCGTCTCCGGCTACCTCGTGGAGGCAACGTCGTACAGCACCTTCTTCATGCTCAGCGCGGTCACGGTGGTGCCGACCCTGCTGCTGCTGGCCTGGCTGTGGCCGCGCATCCTCGACCGTGGACCGTCCGCGGCGGCCTGATTGCCTGCCCGCCCGGACTGCGGGATCATCGCCCGGACGCGCCGTGGGGGCGGTGCCTTGCGAACGGGGAGGGGAGCATGGCCGACGTAATGCTGCGGGACCTGGACCCGTTGCTGCTGGAACGCATCAAGCGGGTGGCTGCCGCCCGCGGCTGGACCCACGAACAGACCTGTGCGGCATTGCTCGAGCAGGGCCTGTACAGCAGCGAGCTGGAAGTCCGCTCCGGCTTCGGCGATCCGGAAGTGGACGCGCTGTCCGATGCCATCGCTGCCCTGCAGGCCTTGCCCGCAGGGCAGGGCTTCGACTGACCTGACGCCCGGTCGCCGCGATACCTGTCCGCCGGGCATGGCCCGGCGCTACCGGGATGCTGTCGACGGGGTAGCGCCGGGCCATGCCCGGCGGATGTAGCCCCGCTCAGGCCAGATGGATCGCTCCCAGGATCCGCGGCCCCTTCGCCCCGGTCACGCTCGGCAGGTTGCCGGCCAGCCCGTCCATCGTCCGCTGCGCCAGCCAGGCAAACCCCATCGCCTCCACATACTCCGGGTCCAGCCCGTGCAGCGCGCTCGACTCCACCACCACGCCGGGCAGCCGCGCCGCCAGCCGCCGCATCAGCTGCGCGTTGCGCACGCCACCGCCGCATACCAGCACCCGTCGGGTGTCCGGCTGCTGGGCCAGCACTGCGTCGGCCACCGTTGCCGCCGTCAGTTCCAGCAGGGTGGCCTGCACGTCGGCGGCTGTGTACTGGCCGGCCGCCATGTGCGCTTCGGCCCACGGCAGGTGGAACTGCTCGCGCCCGGTGCTCTTCGGCGGCGGCAGCGCAAACCAGGGGTCCGAACGCCACGCCGCCAACAAGCTGTCATCCACCGCGCCACTGGCCGCATAGGCGCCGTCGGCGTCGAAGGTGCGGCTGGTATGGCGCTGGCACCAGGCGTCCATCAGCGCGTTGGCCGGGCCGGTATCGAAGCCGCGCACGCTGCCCTGGCGGGGAATCAGGGTCAGGTTGGCGATGCCGCCCAGGTTCAGAACCGCGCGGTCTTCTTCGGCGGTACCGAGCATGCCCAGGTGGAAGGCCGGCATCAGCGGCGCGCCCTGGCCCCCGGCCGCCACGTCGCGGCGGCGGAAGTCGCAGACGGTGGTGATCCCGGTCAGCTCGGCGATCCGGTTGCCATCGCCCAGCTGCACCGTGAACGCCGGGTCGGCCAGCGGGCGGTGGCGCACGGTCTGCCCGTGCGAGCCGATCGCGCGCACCTGGCTGCGGTCCACACCGGCCTCGGCCAGCAGCTGGTTGGCGGCCTCGGCGAAGTGGATCGCGATCCGCGCGTCCAGTTCGCCCAGTTCCTCCAGCGAGTCCAGCGGTCCGCCTTCGCCCAGCGCCACCAGCCGCGCGCGCAGCACCGGCTCCCAGCGGGCGGTCAGGCCGTGCACGAAGCGGCAGCCACCGCTGCCGGGGAACTGCACCAGCGCGGCATCGATGCCGTCGGCGCTGGTGCCCGACATCAGGCCAAGGTACAGGGGGGCGTCAACGTCGGCAGTCGTGTTCATGGCGGGCATAAAAAAAGGACGCGGCAAGCTTGGGCTGCCGCGTCCTTCCTCGTCAACGCAGGGGCTCAGCCGCGCTTGCGGCCGGTCGCCTGCTTGTCCTTGGTGCTGGCCACCTCGGCGGCGGCCTCGTCGCGGCCGGTCGGCGCCGGGCTGGCGTCGGCGTAGATCAGCTTTTCCATGCCCTGGATGCGCGCCATCGCCGGCGCGGTCTGCGCGCGGAAGGCGACCAGCTCGGCACCCTTCAGCGGTTCCGGCGGCGGCATGGTCACCGTCAGCGGGTTGCGGTGCTCGCCGTTGACGCGGAATTCGTAGTGCAGGTGGGGGCCGGTGGCCAGGCCGGTGGAGCCGACATAGCCGATCACCGTGCCCTGCGCCACGCGCTGGCCGGTCCGGATGTTCGCAAAACGCGACATGTGGCCGTACAGGGTGGTGTGGCCGCGGCCATGGTCGAGGATCACCACGTTGCCGTAGCCGCGCTGCACGCCGGCGAACTGCACGCGGGCATCGCCGGCGGCCATGATCGGGGTGCCGGTGCGCGCGGCGTAGTCCACGCCCTTGTGCATGCGCATCTTGCCCAGCACCGGGTGCTTGCGCGCGCCGAAGGTCGAGCTCAGCCGTGCGAACGGGATCGGCATGCGGATGAAGCTCTTCTTCAGCGAGCGGCCGTTGATGTCGTAATACTCGGACTTGCCGTTGCGGTCGAAGCGGAAGCCGGAGTAGGTCTTGCCGCCGGTGGTGAAGGTCGCTGCCAGGATCTTGCTGGTATCGACCTTCTCGCCTTCGCGCCAGGTCTCGTCCATCACCACGCTGAAGCGGTCGCCCGGCTGCAGGTCCTTCGAGAAGTCGATGTCGTACTTGAAGATGTCGTCGGTCATCGTCGCGATCGCCGACGGCGACAGCCCGGCCCGGCGCGCCGCTGCGTACAGCGAGCTGGTGATCTCGCCACTGGTGACCACCGTCCGCGTGGAGGTCTCGCGCCGGGTCACCTTCTCCTTGATGTCGTCGGCGGTCAGGCTCAGTTCCACCCGGTTGTCGGCATCGCGGTCGAAGCGGATGCTGCGCAGTTCGCCGGACAGCGGCAGGTCGAACGCGATCTCGGCCCCGGGGCGCAGCTTGGTCAGCGCCTCGCGCGCGCCCGGGTGGTCCAGCACGCGGTGCAGGGTGGTCGCGGAGATGCCGGCCTTGTCGAACAGATCGCTCAGCGTCTGTCCGCGCTGCACCCGCAGCACCTGCCAGCTGTCGCCGGGGATCTGCTGCTGGCGGGCCAGGGCCAGCGGCGGCAGCGGCAGGGCCAGGCTGGTGTGGCTGTCGGCATAGGGGGCGTCGATGGTGTGCGAGAAGCCGGGCACGATCGTCGCCACCAGCGCGCCGATGGTGGCGAACAGGCTGGCGTGCACCCAATGGCGCCGCGTCCAGCGTTCATTGAAGGCGGCAGGAAGGTGTTGCCTGAGCTTCCGGTGCAGGGCGTTGTCGTGCAGGACGTGGAGTCGTTCCTGGAAGCGCTGCTTGCGTGCGCGGCCTTGATCGGAATTGAGCATCAGATGTTGGTCTCTGGCTGACCCGGGAACGCGGGCCTAAACGCCGGTAACATAGACACCTAACAAATTGGCGTCAAACCCTTGTGCCTATTGGCTTTTGTGAAGCCGATCGGGTTAACTTCGCTTTAACACCCCACATAAGAAACGGCGTTGCCGGGAGTAGTCACGTGTCCTCGATTGAAGAAGCCCTTGCCCTGATCGGCCGTGGTGCCGACGAGATCCTCAAGCTCGAGG
>NZ_CP130831.1:4630000-4686432 GCF_030549525.1 Stenotrophomonas sp. 704A1
GTCGCGGTGATGCGCGCCTCCGGTTACGACGCACCGGTGTCGCCGGTGATCGGCTGGATCGGCGTGGTCAACACCGTACTGGCCCCGTTTGGCGCCTATGCGCTGAACCTGGCGGCAATCACCGCCGCCATCTGCATGGGCCGCGACGCGCATGAGAACCCGGCACGGCGCTATACGGCGGCGATGGCGGCGGGCGCCTTCTACATCGTGATCGGTCTGTTCGGTGCCACGGTGGCAGCCCTGTTCGCCGCCTTTCCCACGGAGCTGGTGGCGTGCGTGGCCGGCATCGCCCTGTTCGGCACCATCGGCAACAGCCTGGCCAGTGCGCTGGCGGTGGAACGCGACCGCGAGGCCGCGCTGGTCACCTTCCTGGTGACCGCCTCGGGCATGTCGCTGGGCGGGATCGGCTCGGCGTTCTGGGGACTGGTGGCCGGCAGCCTGTGCCTGCTGGTGCTGCGCCCACGCGCGCCGGCTCAGAGATAGGGCTGCATCATGCCCTGGGTAATGAACCGGAACATATAGATCAGGCCGAGGCAGACCACCACCGCCGATGCCTTGGTACCACCACGACGCAGCAGCTCGGCGCGGATCCGGTTCGGTTGCCCCGCATACGTGGCCTGCACCTGGGCCAGCAGGCGGCTGCAATGACGCAGGTACAGGCTGTTGGCGAAGATCGCCAGCGCGATGCGCGGTGGCAGCAGGGCGTAGGCGATCTGCGCCACGCTGGCATCGGCCAGCAGCATCAGGATGGGCAGCAGCGTGGTCACCAGATAGAAGCCCACGGCCGCCAGGTACATCCGCCGGTGGACCATCCACAGGGTGCCGAACAGGAACGCAGGCCAGTTCCAGCGACGCGGTGGCTTCGGCACCGCACTGTCCACATGCCAGAAACGCCGGTACGTGGCAGCCCTGGGGCCGACGACCAGGGTCAGGTAGTCGGCCTCCTCCGGCGTGGCAGCTTCGTCGGCTTCGGCGCTGGGGGCCAGGTAGGGATTGTCGCTGCCGGGCGGCGTCTGCGGATCGAGGGCGCTCATGCTGGCCATCCGTGCCAAGGGGGAAGCCTGCTATAGCGGCGCGCTGGAGAGGATCTGAAGCAGTACGTGACGCCCACCCGGGGCGATGGTGACCACATCCGGCCCGGCGTTGGCGGCTTCCAGGCAGACGTAGTCGCGCCAGCCCTCACCGACATCGGCCATCTTCGCGGCCCCTTCGGCACCGGGATTCCATGCCACCAGTGAGCGGCTGCCTTCGGTGCGGATCTCGATACGACGCTTGAGCACCGGATCACGCAGCACATAGCGACCGCCGGCGTTGGTGTAGATGCGGTCACTGCGGCCTGGGTCGCGCGGATCGCGCAGTGACCACGGGCCCTGCTGGCGGCGCGGCTGGGCGTAGTCCTCGAACTTGTCGAGGTAGTCCAGGCCGTCAACGCCGTCGACCTCGACCCTGCCTGCATCGCCGACCCGGAAGTAGTTGTGCAGGGCCTGGGTGATGCTGGCCGGCATCTTGCCGGTGTTTTCGGTGACCAGCTGCTGGCGCAGCTCACGACCGACACGGACGACCATGCTCAGGCGCAGGCCGAGGTTTTCCAGTGCCGGCGGCGCCATCGTCAGCTCGATGCTGCCGTCGTCGAGGCGGCGTGCCTGCTGCAGTTCCCACGGCAGGGTGCGCACGAAGCCATGGGCCGGTACGTCATTGCCCTGCCCCTGGCGGCCGAAGTACGGCCAGCACACCGGGCTGCCGCCGCGGATCGGCGTGGGCAGTGCGGCGCGCTTGGGCGACAGCCACATCACATCGGGCTGGCCCTTGGGCACGAACGAGAGCAGCTGGCCACCAAACACGCTGATGGCAGCGGTGGCGTCGGGGGTTTCCACCAGCCAGGCATCGAGCCCCTGGAACTGACCGCTGCTGACACCCTGGATCTGTTGCACGTTGGATCGACTCCGGACGGCCGGCGACTGCGCGGCACTGTAAGCGGGGGGAAGGCTGAAACGGGTGGGGACCGCGGTCGTCGGCGCCTGCGCGCCCGCCTGCAGCGCGCGCAGGATACGCTGGCCGGCGCGACCATCGGCGTTGGCCCAGCCCAGCCGGCGCTGTTCCTGCTGGATCGCGCGACGGCTGGCCGTACCGATCATGCCATCGGCGCTGCCGATGTCGTGCCCGCGCGCCAGCAGCAGGGTCTGCAGCTGGCGGCGTTCGTCGCGGCCAAGCCCGGGATCATCGGTCGGCCAGGCCGTGGCCAGCCCGTTGCCGCCACGCAGGCGGTCGGCCAGGGTGGCGATGGCCAGGGCGTAACTCTCGGCGGCGTTGTAGCTGTAGATCGCATCGTAGTTGCGGAACACCAGCAGCGCCGGACCCTTGCTGCCGGCAGGCAGCAGCAGCGCGGCGCGCGCGTCGGCGGAAACACCGGCAGGCGCCAGCGTGCTGCCATCGAGCGCGGTAACACCCAGCGCCCGCCAGTCGGCGAGGCCACGGCGCTGGGTCCGCCCGGCCTGGCTGGCGTTGAAGCCGGCCGGAATACGCACTTCCATGCCCCACGGTTCGCCGGTCCGCCAGCCGGCGCGCTTGAGGTAGTTGGCGGTGGAGGCCAGCGCATCGGGAATGCTGCCGACCAGATCACGGCGGCCATCGCCATCGCCATCGACGGCGATGCGCGCGTAGGTGCTGGGCATGAACTGGGTGTGGCCGAATGCACCGGCCCAGGAGCCGGTCAGGCCCTGCGCCTGCAGGTCTCCCTGGTCGATCAGCTTGACCAGCGCCAGCAGCTCGCCACGGAAGAACGGTTGCCGACGACCGGCACAGGAAAGCGTGGCCAGCGACTGCAGCAGCGGACGCTTGCCGAATACCCGGCCGTAATCGCTCTCCACGCCCCAGACCGCGACGATGGTGGCCATGTCAACGCCGTACTGCGCCGATACGCGCTGCAGCAGCTCACGATGCTGCTGCAGCTGGACGCGGCCGTCTTCCACGCGTTGGCGATCGACCAGTGCGGCCAGGTAATCCCAGATCGGGGTGGTGAACTCCGGCTGCGCATCCAGCAGCGGCAACACGCTGGGATCGGGCTGCAGGCCGGCGGTGATCGCACTGAAACGCTCAGCGGTGATGCCCTGGGTCGCAGCGCTGGACTGCAGCCGGGCCATGCAGCTGGCGAAGGCAGGATCGGCCGGCGCCGACGTCGCGGGCGCGGCCACCGGCACGGCAAGCGCGGCGGCCAGGCCGAGCGTGGTCAGAATGGGCATGGCGTCCTCCGTGTTGCCGGTGCGGGCACCATGGTAACGCGCTGGGGCGGTGCGACAGGCACCGCCGCCAGGCCTGGCCCTGCGCTACCGTGGCGGGGCGCTGGGGCGCAGCAGGCGCAGGCCATAGGCAGGGTGGGCGGCATTCCACTGCGCGGCGACCTGCAGCCCCGCCTGCTGCAGCAGGTGGTCGAAGCTGGCGTCGGTGTACTTGTGGCTGTACTCGACACGGATCGGCTCGCCGGCGCTGAAGTGGAAGGTACGCCCATCCAGATGCACATCCTGTTCGCGTTGACTGACCAGGTCGGTTTCGATGCGCAGCCGCGCCGTGCTGTAGCGTGCCTGGTGGCGGAAGCCTTCGAGGTCGAAGTCGCTGCCGACCTCGCGGTTGAGGCGGGCCAGCAGGTTCAGGGTGAAGGCAGCGGTGATGCCGTCGGCATCGTTGTAGGCCGCCTCGATCAGGGCCGGATCCTTGTGCAGATCGATCCCCACCAGGGCCAGGCCGTCGGCGCCCATGGTCTGGCGCATTGCCCGCAGCAGCTCGACCGCCTCAGGCGTGGCGAAGTTGCCGAGGGTGGAACCGGGAAAGAACAGCAGACGCCGTGCTGCAGTGCGCGCCGGCACCGGGACCTGCACCGGCCGGGTGAAATCGGCACAGACCGGCAGCATTTCCACCTGCGGCAGCGCCGGTGCCAGGTGGTCGATGCTGGACAGCAGCGCGGCGCGCGAGATCTCGATGGGTGTGTAGGCCACCGGGTCGCGGAGGGCGGCCAGCAGCCGCGCGGTCTTGCGGCCGCTGCCACTACCCAGTTCGACCACGTGCACGTGCGGCCCCACCGCCTGCGCGATGTCCGGCAGCACCCGTTCGAGCAACGCCAGTTCGGTGCGCGTGGGGTAGTACTCGCGGGTCTGGGTGATCTGCTCGAACAGGCGTGAGCCGCGCGCGTCGTAGAAGTACTTGGACGGCAGCTGGCGCGACGCATGGGAGAGACCGGCCACAGCATCGGCCAGGATCTGCTGGCGGCCCGGGGTGAGGTCGGTCAGCGCCTGCAGCGCGTCCTGTACGGTACTCATGGAAGATCCTTTGCCAGACGCAGGCCGGAGAACTGCCAGCGCGCCGGCGGCATGAAGAAGTTGCGATAGCTGGCGCGCACATGACCGCGCGGTGTGGCACAACTGCCGCCGCGCAGCACCCACTGCCCGCACATGAACTTGCCGTTGTATTCGCCCAGGTTGCCGGCGAACGGCTGGAAGCCGGGATAGGCGCCATAGGCACTGTGGGTCCATTCCCAGACATCACCGAACAGCTGGCGCAGGCCCGTACCCTGCCCGGCCTGTGGATGCAGCTGGTCGTCATCGGCGAAATGGCCGTCGGCGGGCTGCGCGGCAGCGGCGGCTTCCCACTCGAATTCACTGGGCAGGCGCGCGCCATACCAGCGGGCACAGGCGTCGGCCTCGTAGTAGCTGAGATGACAGACCGGGGCATGCGGATCCAGCTCCCGCCACCCGCCCAGGGTGTACTCGCGCAGCAGCGCATCATCCCAGTACAACGGATGCTGCCAGTGCCCGGCCTCGCGCAGTGCCCAGCCCTCGCTCAGCCACAGGCGTGGATCGCGGTAGCCACCGGCATCGATGAACGCGCGGTACTCGGCATTGCTCAGCGGGCGCTCGGCCAGGGCGTGCGCGGGCAACAGGACGCGGTGCACCGGCGATTCGTTGTCATAGGCGAAGGCGGCGTGGTGCGGCCAGGCAGGCGCGCCGATGCTGACGATGCGTTCGCGCTGTTCAACCCACCCCTGCGCGCTGGCAGCACCCGCACGGGTGGCAAGGTCCTCGCGATACGGCGGCTGCAGCGGATTGCACCAGAACGCGTGCTTGATGTCGGTAAGCAGCAGCTCCTGATGCTGCTGCTCGTGCTGCAGGCCCAGCTGCAGGTGCTGCAGGGCATCGCTGTCCAGATCACCCTTGGACAGCCGTGACAGCACCTGTCGATCGACGTGCTGGCGGTAGTCCTGGACCTGCTGCAGCGATGGCCGTGACAGCAGCCCGCGCTGTGGCCGCGCGTGGGCGGGCCCCAGGCTCTTGTAGTAGCTGTTGAACAGGTAGTCCCAGGCCGGATCCCACGGCGTGTAGCCGCGCTGGCTGGCCAGCACGAAGCGCTCGAAGAACCACGTGGTGTGTGCCAGATGCCACTTGGCCGGGCTGGCATCGGCCATGCTCTGCAGCAGGGCATCTTCGGGGCTGAGCGGTGCCGCCAGCTGCACGCTGCGGGTGCGCACGCGGGTGAAGTGGCGGGCGAGATCACGCTGCGGGGCAGCGACGGCGGTGGTTGCGCTGTCCATGCGCCCAGCTTGGGTCGGGAGCGGTGAGCGCGATGTCATGGCCCGGTGCCGTTCTTTTCACATCCATGGCTGCGCGTTCAAGATGCCGGTGCGCGCGCCGCTAACGGCAATGCTGCGGCCGCTGCGTGACCGCGCTGGAATTCCGCGTGCCCCCTCATCCGCTCCGCCAGCCTGCGCATTACCTGTTCGTGCTGCCAGCCGTGCTGGTCGCGCTGGTGCTGTGGGCGAGCCTGGAGGGGGATGACGTCGCCCGCGCCGGGCAGCGCATCCTGCCCTGGCTGCTGGCCTGCCTGGGCGCGGGACTGGCGCTGCTGTACAACCAGGTGCGCACGTTGTGCCTGCTGTTGCTGGTGGCGGTGGCCTTTGCGGTACTGCACCAGGACCTGGGTCACTACCTGCGCACGGGCCGTGTCACCGCACTGACGCCGCTGCGCTTCCACGCGATCTCCGCCTGGTTGCCGCTGCTGTTCGCGGTGCATGCCCTGTGGCCCGAACGTGGCCGGCGCCGCCAGGACCTGTTGCTGCGGGCGATCCTGACCGGGGTGGTGGTCGCGGCCTTCATCCTGCTGGCTGCACAGCAGCCGCAGGGCATGCACGACCTGCTGTCGAACCGGCACTTCGGCTGGATTCCGAGTGACTGGAACGCGCTGGCGCAGGTGCCGGGGCTGCTGTTCCTGCTGGCCACCGCTGCGCTGGGGTGGCAGGCATGGCGCCGGCCACGGCCGCTGCATACCGCGATGCTGCTGGCGCTGCTGTGCCTGTGGTGGATGCTGCCGCGGATCTTCCTGCAGCCGGCGCTGCTGCCCGCACTGAGCGTGGCGGCGCTGCTGCTGATGCTGGCCGCGACGGTGCAGGAATCCTTCCACATGGCCTTCGGTGACGAGCTGACCGGGCTGCCCGGCCGCCGCGCGTTCAACGAGACCCTGAAGCGGGCCGTCGGCACCTACAGCATCGCGATGGTCGACGTGGACCATTTCAAGAAGTTCAACGATACCCATGGTCATGACACCGGCGATGACGTGCTGAAGCTGGTGGCGTCGCGGTTGTCACGGGTGGGCGATGGCGGCCGTGCGTTCCGCTATGGCGGCGAGGAATTCGCGGTGGTGTTCCTGGACCGCCCGGCAGCGGCCTGCGTGGATGCGCTGGAGGCGTTGCGAAGGACCATCGAGGACAGCCGGATGCAGCTGCGCGACCGGGCCACGCGCAGCCGTGACGATGCACTGGGCCAGCAGCAGCGCGGCCGTGGCGGTGGTGGTGTGGTGGTGCAGGTGACGGTGAGCATCGGCCTGGCCGACAGCCGCATCGATCCGCGCCCGGCGGCGGTGGTCAAGGCCGCCGACCAGGCCCTGTATGCGGCCAAGGAAGAAGGCCGCAACCGGCTGTGCGCACACGGCGGCCAGCGCGTGCTGGCCGTCCGCGGCGGCACCGCTCAGACCGCGTCCAGGTAGAACCAGCGGCCGTCGATGCGCAGGAAACGGCTGTGCTCGGCCATCTTCACCGCGCTGCCGCCACCGATGCGATAGCGCGCGATGAAGCGGACGTCGGCGCTGTCCTCGCCGGTAAGCCGGTGCTCCTGCACGGTCAGCCCCAGCCAGTGGGTCCGCTGGCCCGGCGCGTCCTGCAGCGACAGCTCGGCCGGGCGGGTGTCCGGATGCCAGGTGGCACGCAGGTAGTCCGGCAGCTGGCGCACGTAGGCGCTGTAGCGCGAGCGCATCAGGCGCTCGGCGTCGGGCGCGGCCTCACCGGCGTGGAAGCGGCCGCAGCAGGCTGCGTAGTCCGCAGCCAGGCCGCAGGGACAGGGATCGGCAGGCATTCGTTTCATGCCGCCATTGTCGCGCGGGCGGGAGCCCGGCGACAGGCGTATGCTGTCGCGCCCCCCTGTGCTGGATCGTCGTGCTGGAACTGGTTCCCCCTGAGTTGTGGTGGCTGGTGCTGATCGCGTTCATCGCCGGCCTGGTCGATGCGGCCGTCGGTGGCGGCGGACTGGTGCAGCTGCCGGGCCTGTTTACGGTCTTGCCACAGCAGACCCCGGCGATGCTGTTCGGCACCAACAAGTTCAGTTCGATGTTCGGCACCGGCGCGGCGGCGTGGCGCTATGCGCGCAACGTGCGCTTCCCGTGGAAGCCCGTGCTGTTCGCGGCCGCGACCGCTTTCGTGTTCTCGTTCCTGGGCGCCACTGCGGTCAGCCTGCTGCCCAAGGACGCGGTGCGCCCCCTGGTGCTGGTACTGCTGCTGGCAATGCTGGCCTACACGCTGTGGAAGAAGGACTTCGGCGCGCTGCACCGGCCGCGTGAGATCGGCCGCAGGGAACTGCTCACGGCGCTGGCCATCGGTGCGGCGATCGGCTTCTACGATGGCTTCTTCGGACCAGGCACCGGCAGCTTCCTGATCTTCCTGTTCGTGCGCTTCTTCGGGCTGGACTTCCTGCGCGCGTCGGCGGCATCGAAGGTGGTGAACCTGGCCACCAACGTGGCGGCGATCTCGTTCTTCGTGCCGACCGGCAACATCCTGTGGCTGTTCGCACTGCCGATGGCGGCGGCCAACATCTTCGGCTCGGTGGTGGGAACGCGGCTGGCGCTGAAGGGCGGCACGCCCTTCATCCGCAAGCTGTTCGTGGGGCTGGTGGTGGTGCTGATCGCGCGGATGGCGTGGGATACGTTCCGCGGTACGTGAAGGCAGGTCTTGGCCGGCGCGACCCTTCGGGGCTACGCCGGGCATGGCCCGGCGCTGCCCGGTCGGGCCTCAGGCTTCGGCTTCTTCCGGTTCCGTGGCCTGCTGACGGCTGCGCTCGGGCAGCTTCAGACGCTTGCCTTCTTCGTCGTACTCGATCAGCAGCACGCCCGAGTCGTGGCGGCCGCTGATCTCGACGAAACAGGCACCGCCAATGAACGGCTCCAGCGTCATCACCGACTTCAGCGGCGTCGCGACCACCATCTGGAAGCCGAAGTTGTCGAAGATGTTCATTGCCAGCGCGGTGAACTCGTTGTCGGCCTTGTCGAAGGCCTCGTCGAGCACGACTGCGGCATAGCTGGGCAGCTGGCTGTCGGCGCCGCCAAGCTGGTAGCGCAATGCGGCGGCCAGGCAGGTGGTGGCCAGCTTCTGCCGCTGGCCACCGGATTTGCCGGCGCCGCTGCGGTAGATCTCGACCTGCTGGCGCGTCTCCGCATCCAGCTCCACGCCGATGAACTCAACGTGCAGGCGCACGTCCATCACCAGCTCGCGCCAGCGCTTGTCCTCGCCTTCCTGGGAACCCAGCCGGTTGACCAGCTGGCGCAGCACGGTGAACTGGGTCTCGGCCAGATCACGCTGCTCGGTCTGCTGCTGCGACAACACCTCGCGCAGCTGCTGGTGGAACTCCAGCACTTCGGGCAGGCGGCGGTCGCTGAGTTCGATCGTCAGCAGCGTGCCGCGGTTGAACGGCACCTGCTCCAGGCTGGCATTGACCTCGTCCAGGCGCTGGCCGATCGACTTGCGGGCTTCGGCACTGTGCCGCTGCAGCGCGAGCAGATTGTTCTTGCTCTGGTTCTGCAGCAGATCGAAGAAGCGTTCCTCATGCTGCGGCAGGCCGTCGCGCTCCAGGCGCTCGAGGCGGGCGAGGAAATCCTCGGCCGAGGCCACCGAAACGGTGAAGTCGCCCGATTCCTCCGGCCATTGCTGGATGAAGCGGCGGAAGCAGCCGAGCAGCAGGTTCTCGATGCGGTTGACGTCCTGCTGTGACGAGGAGAGCTGTTCGTTCAGCGCATTGCTGACCTGGCGCATGTGCGCTTCCAGCGTTTCCAGGCTGAGCGGTCCCTGTTCCTGCAGGCGTTCGGCGAGGCCGGCTTCCTGCGCTTCGGCCAGGTCGGGAAGCACCAGCGCCCGGCTCTGCTGGCGCGCGCGGTCCAGACGGTCGCGTTCACGCACCAGCTGGCCGCGTTCGACGCGGGTGTCCTCGTAGGTGCGGCGGGCCTGTTCGATGTCGGCGCGGGTGGCGTCGATCTGCTGCGCCAGGCGGGCCAGGTCGGCGTTGCCCTCGCGCAGGTCGTGCAGGCTGGCTTCGATGTCGGCCAGGCGCTGCTGCGGGGCGGCCACATCGATCTCGTTCCAGTCGATGCCCACCAGCTGGTGGCAGGCCAGGCGGCGCTCGTTGTCGAGGTCGCGCTGGCTGCGCAGGCGCGCGATGTCGCTGTCGCAGTCGGCGATGCGCTTGGCCAGTTCCTGCGCCTCGCGTTCGAAGGCGCCGAGCTTGTCGCGGTTGTTGAAGCCGAGGATCCAGCGCCGGCGGTCACCCACCGCGCTGCGGTCATCCTTCTCGAAACGGTCGCCCGGATGCTTGACCTGGCCTTCGCGGGTGATGCCGCGGTCGACACTGCGCAGCTGCCTGGCGTCGACGCATTCGTAGTCGAAGCGCTTGCCGAGCTCGCGCCGCAGCCAGCCCTCGAACACGTGGTCGCGCAGTTCCAGCTTGTGCAGCAGCGACTTGGCCGACGGCTCGCGGGCAAATGCTTCCTCGTTGCGACGTACACGGTAGTAGGTGAACCGCATGCCCAGGTGGGTGCGGTTCACCCATTCGGCAACTTCGTTGTAGTGCCTGTCGTCGACCAGCAGGGACTGCGCGAAGCCGAACAGCACGCGCTCGATCGCGCCCTGCCAGCCCTGCTCTTCCGAGCGGACCTGGATCAGTTCGCCTACGAACGGCAAGGCGGCTTCGGGGATGCCGGTCTCTTCGGCCAGGCGCGCGCGCAGCTTCTGCATCGGCGCGGGAATGCTGGAGGGCGTGCGCTGCATCGCCTCCAGTTCACCGCGTACCTCGGTGAAGCGGCGCTCATCATCACGCTTGCCGCCCAGACGCTCACTGATGGCATCGTCCAGGGCGCTGGAGGCGCGCTGGCGGTCTTCCAGTTCGGACTGCGCGCGTGCGACCAGTTCGGCAAAGCCGTGGGCGTCGTCGGGCAGTGCCGCCTGCAGTTTCAGCGCGGCATCACGGACCTGCGCCTGCTTGGCCACGCGGCGGTCGCGCTCGGCTTCGGCGCGGCCCTGTTCGCGTTCCAGTTCCTCGATGCGTTCACCGCCCTGCTGGCGGCGCTGCAGTTCCAGCTCGGCCAGGCGCTCGGTATGGTTGTCCAGCGCGGCGCGGCGCTGTGCTTCCTCGCCCAGCAGGCCGCGGTCGCGGGTATCCATCTCGCGCAGGCGCGCCTCGATCAGCAGCTGGCGGCGGCTTTCACGGAAGCTGTCGATACCGAGCTTCAGCGCTTCGTCGTCGCCGCGGCGGCGGCTCATCGCCTGCAGCTCGCGGTAGTGCTCGCGCGCCGGCTGCAGGGTTTCGACCTGGCGCCGCGCGGTCACCACCGCCTGGTGCGCGCCATCGAGCTCGGCGAAATCGCTGACCAGCCGCTCGGCCGCATCGAAGGTCTTCGGCGTATCGAGCATGAAGTCGCGCAGGAAGACGTTGAGGTCGCCCAGGTTCTTCGCCGACTGCGTCTTGTGCAGCAGCCGCAGCGCCATCTCGTTGTCGATGCCGAGCAGGTGGCGGAAGCGTTCCGCATAGCCGGAGAACGTGTCGAAGTGATGCACTTCGGCCAGCTTCTGCTTGAGCTTGCGCAGGTCCAGATCGAAGCCGCCCAGGTCCTTGGCGATGTCGAACGGACGCTCGGCGATCATGTAGTGCTTGCGCACGTCGGCGGCGGCGGTACCGCTGCCGGAGATCCACAGCAGGCGTACCAGACTGACCACGCGGCCGTCGCCGGCACGGTACTCCAGCACCAGTGCGGTCCAGGTTGCGCCCTTGCGCAGGTACTGGGTGGCGATCTCGCCGGTGCCGCTATCCTGCTGGTCGGCCCACGCGCCCCGCACGTAGGACACCAGGTTGCGGTCGCGGCCACTGCGCTCGGCTTCACGCGCGGCGGCATTGAAGTCGACGATCGCCGGCGGCGTCAGCAGCGCGGACATCGCATCGAGCAGGGTGGACTTGCCCGAGCCGGAACGGCCGACGAACAGGAAGCCGCGCTCGGCGATCGGCACTTCGGTCAGGCCGTTGAAGGTGCCCCAGTTGTGCACCTGCAGGCGACGCATGCGGAACTGCTGCAGGCGCGGGTCCGGCAAGCCGTCGTTGAACAGGGCGGGGGTGTGCTTGGAAATGGCCATGCGGTGCTCGGGTCTCTCAGGCTTCGGCGGCCGGGGTTTCGCGCAGCTGGCGGTACACCGCCGAGAGCTGGGAAACATCTTCCGCGGAGAACAGCAGCTTCAGTGCCGGTGATACTTCATGACGGTCTTCCTGGCCGGCCAGGCGGGTCAGGATGTGGTTGTCCTTCATCTTCTGCACTGCCGAGGCGACACGGCGGTTGAAGCCGGCCCGGTCGGTGGACAGGTTCTTTTCGTAGATGGCCAGGGCTTCGGCCATTTCGGCTTCGGCGACCACCGCGCGGTTGCCGCGCGCATCGGCTTCGCCCAGCTGCTGGCGCAGGTACAGCAGCAGCACCGAATCGATGAAGGTCAACGGCGAGGTGCGCAGCAGCACCGGCGCATCGACGTCCTCGGTGTCGGCCTGGCGGGTGAAGGCCACGCCGCTGTCACGGTCGAGCACCAGTTCCAGGAACAGGTCCGACAGCGCCGAACGGATGCCGGCCTCGCTGCGGATCAGCGCCGGCCACAGTCTGGCGTGGCGCAGCTGGTCGATGCTGGGACCGATCAGCAGCTGGCACAGCGCGCGACGCGCATCCAACGGCAGGCGCCCGGTGTCGCCCAGGTAATACACGTCGTTGCCGCGCCGGGGCTGGGCCGCGACCGGTGCCGGCTCGGCCTCGTAGGCATCCTCGGCCAGGTCGGCATGCGGTGCGTCGATGGGGTCTTCATGCCAGCTCATGGCGTTTCTCCTGGGTGAACCAAACCAGCGGAATACGGGCGCGGCGCACCTGGCCATCGCCACCGCGCCAGGTGGCGATTTCCTGCTCGCCAGCGATCACGTTGCCAAAGCGGGTACCCAGCGACAGATAGCCGATGACACTGCCCAGGCCCTGCGGCGCTTCGCGCTGCGACAGCGCCTGGGCGATGCTCAAGCGCGGCTGGGTGCCCAGCAGTTCATGCAGGTCGAGCCGCAGCGTGCGGAAGTCGATTTCCGACGAGGCGACCAGATCGCCGACGCTTTCCAGGCTGATGCTGGCCGCATCGTTGTACTCGACGCTGCCGTCGACCTGGACCGTGCGTGGATCGTGCAGCTTCCACTGCGACCACGAACGCAGGCGGCTGGTGGTCAGCTGCAGATCGCGGCCGATCGAGCGCTGCGCGGGGAACTCATCGCGCAGGGCCAGGGCTTCGGACTGCGCCTGCTTGAGCAGCTGGTTGAGACGGCGCTGCTCCAGGTAGCCGCGGCTCTGCACGAAGCCGCGCAGGCTGCGCGCGAAGTTCTGCAGCACGTCATGCACCTGGCCACCACGCTCGAGCATGGTGCTGGTGAAGCCGCGCAGGAAGTTGCGTTCGTTGCGGTCCAGGCGCCGGGCGAAGCCGCGGGTCAGCAGCGTCTCCAGCGCAGCATCGAGCTGGGCGCTCTGCTCGGCATCGTTGAGCAGCCGCCAGAAGGCCTGGAAACTGCGGCCTGCATCGCTCTCGCCGATCACGTCCACGCCTTCGAACAGCTTGGACAGCACGTCACCCCGCTCGCCTTCGTCGTCGATGATGCGTTCGCGGAAATCGCGGTTGAGCTGCTCGAAGTCATCGCGCACCCGGCGGAAGTCTTCGGTCAGCTCGTCGGCCAGGCCGATGATCTGGCGCGTGCGTTCCAGCGCGCGCTTGCCGTCCAGCGCGGTGACGCGGCCGGCGCCCACACGGGCGATCTCGGCATCGATGCGGTCACGCTCGTCGCGCAGCGCGGACAGGCGTGCATCGGGATCGGCCTCGGTCTGTGCGGCCAGCTGCGACAGCTGTTCAATCACCAGGGCCAGGCGGCTTTCGGTGGCCGCGACGCGGGCCTGCTCGAGGCTGTCGGCGAAACGGATCGCCTGCAGCGCCTGGGTCGACAGCTCGTACTGCTCCTGGTCGGCCCCGTCGGGCAGGCGGCGCTCCAGCCAGCCCTGCGCCAGCCAGTGCGCGATGTAGGCCTGCGCGGTACGCGGCAGGTCACGCGACAGTTCATGGCCGTTGAGCTGGTCCAGCGCACGCTGCAGGCGCTCATTGAGCACCGAGGCCGGCAACGTGCGATCGCCTTCCATCAGCAGCCCCTGCAGCAGGCCGATGATTTCCGGGGCATGGTCGGCAGCGAGCAGCTTCCATTGCGGCTGTTCACGCAGGTGGCGGTAGCGGGTGATGCGTTCGCGGTGCTTCATGCAGCGAGGTCGGTCGAAAGGGCGCGGTGGCGACGGCGCGCGCCACAGCGCGGCACCGGCACGGCGAAGGCGGCGGCCACCACGGGCCGCCACCGGGGGGCGACGGCGCTCAGCGCTTGCCGCCCACTTCGATGAAACGCAGGAACTCGGCGCGGGTACGGGCGTCCTCGCGGAAGCTGCCCAGCATCTTCGAGGTGACCATGCTGACGCCACGCTTGTGGATGCCGCGGGTGGTCATGCACTCGTGGGCGCCTTCGACGACCACACCGACGCCGACCGGCTGCAGCACGTCCTGGATGCACTGGGCGATCTGCGCGGTCATCTTCTCCTGCACCTGGAAACGGCGCGCATAGGCTTCCACCACGCGGGCCAGCTTGCTGATGCCCACCACCTTGCCGGCCGGCAGGTAGCCGACGTGCACGCGGCCGATGATCGGCGCCATGTGGTGTTCGCAGTGGCTTTCGTATTCGATGTCGCGCAGGACGATCAGTTCATCGTAGCCGGCCACTTCCTCGAAGGTGCGCTCCATGTAGGCGCGCGGGTCGTCGCGGTAGCCGCTGAACCAGTCGCCATAGGCTTCGGCGACACGGCGCGGGGTATCCAGCAGGCCTTCCCGGGACGGATCCTCACCGGCCCAGCGCAGCAGGGTGCGCACTGCAGCCTCTGCGTCGGCCTGGGTCACATCGCCCTGCGGGGCAGCCTTTTCGTTGTTCTTGCTCATTGCATACAGCGCCCGAACGGGGGGCGAGCATCGTACCCGACCGGGGGGTGGGTCGTCCTGTGGGGACGGTTCATCGGGGTCGTTTCGGCGCGTTGCTGCTATCGGTCTGGAGTGGGAGAGGGGGCTGCGCAGGACCGTCCGGCCCTGCGTCACCCCGACCACCAGCACACAGGCGCAACGCCTTCCTCAGTGCACTGCACCCATCCCATTCAGCAAACGCTATTGATAGGAATGAAATTAGTAGTATCCTATCTATCTCTTATGGACCGACCCCTCGACGAGCGCACCGTGCTGCAGATGCAGCTCAGCTCCGGCCTGCTGTACGCAGGGCGGCAATGGCAGCGCCTGGCCGACAGCCGGCTGGGCAGCTATGGCATCTCCACGGCCTGCACCATGCCGCTGCTGATGATCGGCCGTTCCGGCGGCGGTATCCGCCAGGTCGCCCTGGCCCAGCAGCTGGGCATGGAAGGTCCCTCGCTGGTGCGCCTGCTCGACAAACTCTGCGCCAGCCAGCTGGTACGCCGCGAAAGCGATGCCAGCGACCGCCGCGCCAACCTGTTGTGGCTGACCGACGAGGGCCACGCGCTGGTCAGTGAACTGGAGGACCAGTTGATCGGCCTGCGCCAGGACGTGTTCGGTGAGCTGTCCATGGATGAACTGCACGCCGTGCTGAAGGCATGGCGCCTGCTGGCCGAGGCCGCCGACCGCATCACGTAAGGCCGTTGCCGCTGGAATCCGCCGCTGCCGTGTACGCGCCAGCGGCTGTTGCCCGTTGCTGTTGTTTCGTTTTCCCTCCCCCACTCGCCCCCGCCCCTTCCAATGCCCGGTGAATTCAGTCTCCACGGAGTGTTCGTTCCAACCCTGCTGGGGTTGATGGTGTTGGCCTATCTGGTCAACAGCGGCCTGCACGCGCTGCTGCAGCGTGCCGGCGCCTATCGCCATGTATGGCATCCGGCGCTGTTCAACCTGGCCCTGTACGGGATCGTGCTGGGCCTGCTGTTCCACCTCCTGCGTTGGATGCAATCGTGAACAAGATCGTGAAGAAGACCCTGCCGGTGCTGCTGACCGGCGCCGCCGTGATTGTTGCCCTGCTGGTGCTGCGCCAGCTGTGGGTCTACTACATGGATGAGCCGTGGACCCGCGACGCCCATGTCGGCGCCGATGTCGTGCAGGTGGCGCCGGACGTGTCCGGGCTGGTGGAAACCGTGCAGGTGGCCGACAACCAGGCGGTCAGGAAGGGCGACCTGCTGTTCGTGATCGACCGGGCGCGCTACCGCATCGCGCTGGAACAGAGCCGCGCCAGCCTGGCCGAGCGCCAGGCCTCGGTGGCGCAGTTGCGGCGCGAGATCGGCCGTGACCGCAGCCTGCAGGATCTGGTTGCCGCCGAGGATGCGGAAGTGCGCCGGGCCAAGCTGCAGGCCGCGCAGGCCGCGCTGGCTACCGCCCAGGCGGCGGTCGATCTGGCCGAACTCAACCTGGCCCGCACCGAAGTGCGTGCGCCGGCGGATGGCCGGGTCAACGACCGCACCATGCGTGTGGGCGACTACGTGGTCGCCGGCAAGCCGGTGCTGGCGCTGCTGGATACCGGTTCCTTCCGCATCGACGGCTACTTCGAGGAAACCCGCCTGCGTGGCGTGGCCCCGGGCCAGGCAGTGGACATCCGCCTGATGGGCGAGGACATCGCCCTGCGCGGCCATGTGCAGAGCATCGCCGCCGGTATCGAAGACCGCTACCGCAGCAACGGCAGCACCCTGCTGCCGAACGTGACCCCGGCCTTCGACTGGGTGCGGCTGGCGCAGCGCATCCCGGTGCGCATCGCCATCGACGAGGTGCCCAAGGGCGTGGAACTGATCGCTGGCCGCACCGCCACGGTGACCGTGGACACCAGCCGTCATCCGCACGATGGCAAGGCCGGCACCACGCCGGCACAGGCGGGCCTGTGAACGCGACCCTGCCCCGCCTGGGCCTGCTCCTCGCACTGGCCAGCCTGGCCGCGTGCAGGACGGTCGGCCCGGACTACGCCCTGCCGGAAGGGTCGGCCTTCAAGCGCCCGGAGGCCAACGCGGCGTTCATCGATACGCAGAACCCGCAGGTCGCCGCCAACCAGCCCCTGCCGGCCCGCTGGTGGTCGCTGTACAACGATCCGGTGCTGGACGGGCTGATCAGCCAGGCGCTGCGTGACAACGTGGAGCTGAAGGCCGCCGATGCGCATCTGCGGCGCGCCGCCGCCGTGTACGAACAGGCGCTCGATGCCGGTGGCTTCGAGTACGAGGCCGAGGCGGGGATCAGCCGCGCCCAGCTGTCGGCCGAATCGTTCCTGCAGGAGCACGAGCTGCCGGTGATCAACCTGGCCGACGGCAAGTTCGCGGTCAGCTACCAGTTCGACCTGTTCGGCAAGCTCAAGCGCGGCGCCGAAGCGGCGCGTGCCGATGAGCAGTCGGTGGCGGCGGCGCGCGATCTGGCCCAGGTCAGTGTGGTGGCCGAGGTCGCCGACAGCTACCTGGAGATCTGCCACGCCAATCACGAGCTGCACGTGGCCGAGCATTCGCTGCAGCTGCAGCAGCGCAGCCGCGCGGTCACCCAGCGCCTGATCGCCGCAGGCCGCGGCACGCCGCCGGAACTGGCCCGCGCCAATGCCCAGGTGGCCCTGCTGGAAGCTGCACTGCCGCCGCTGCGCGCGCAGCGTTCGGCTGCGGCCTATTCGCTGGCGGCGCTGCTCGGTCAGACCCCGGGGCAACTGCCGGCCGGCGTGATCGACTGCGCCCATGCCCCCAGCCTGGCCCAGCCCTTGCCGGTCGGGGATGGTCGCGCACTGCTGCAGCGCCGCCCGGACGTGCGCCAGGCCGAACGCAGGCTGGCATCGGCCACCGCGCGGATCGGTGTCGCCACCGCCGAGCTGTACCCGGATATCCGCCTGGGTGCTTCGGCCGGTGCCGCCGGCCTGCTGGAAGACTTCGGCACGCCGATGACCCAGCAGTGGTCGATCGGCCCGTTGATCTCGTGGACGCTGCCGTCCTCGGGCACGCATGCGCGCATCCACGCCGCCGAGGCGGGTGCCGATGCAGCCCTGGCCGAGTTCGACCACACGGTGCTGCAGGCGCTGCGCGAGACCCAGACCGCGCTGGATCGCTATGCGCAGGACCTGCGCCGGCTGCAGTCGCTGCGCGTGGCGCAGGAGCAGGCCGCGCTGGCCGCCGAGCAGAACCGTCGGCTGTACCAGGGCGGACGCACGCCGTACCTGTCCAGCCTGGACGCCGACCGCAGCCTGGCCAGCAGCGACGCCACCCTGGCCGCCGCCGAAGCGCAGGTCTCGCGCGACCAGATCCATCTTTTCCTGGTGCTGGGTGGCGGCTGGCAGGACGGCGCCGCACCCGCCGCGGCACCGACGGCAGCGAGGTAAGCGATGAACGCGCTGACCGACCGCCAGGCCTGGCTGTTCTCGATCAAGACCTACCTGGCCTCGATCGTCGCGCTGTACATCGCCATGGCCGGCAACCTGTCGCGCCCCTACTGGGCGATGGGCACGGTGTACATCGTCAGCCAGCCGCTGCTGGGGCCGACCCGGGCCAAGGGCGTGTATCGCATCCTCGGCACCCTCGCCGCCGGCCTGGCCACCCTGCTGATGCTGCCGGCACTGGTGGAAACCCCGCTGGTGCTGAGCGCGGCGATGTCGATCTGGCTGGCCGGCTGCCTGTTCCTGGCGCTGCTCAACCGTGGCCCGCGCGGCTACGCGTTCCTGCTGGCCGGCTACACCACCGCGTTCATCGGCTTCCCTGCGGTGACCTCGCCGGAGACGATCTTCGACACCGTGGTGGCGCGCAGCGAGGAGATCATCCTGGGTACGGTGGTGGCGGTGCTGTTTGCTTCACTGCTGTTCCCGGCCTCGGTACGGCCGATGCTGGGCGCTCGCATCGGCACCTGGATGGAGGACGCCGCGCACTGGTGCCGGCAGATCCTCGAGCGCGGCCGCGCACACGCACCGCGCAACCGCCTGGCCGCCGACCTGGTGCAGTTCGAAGCGCTGATCGAGTTCCTGCGCCGCGATGATCCACGCCACGCCGGTGCGGCGGTGTCGATGGAACGGCTGCGCGAACGCATGCTGCTGTTGCTGCCGGTGCTCTCTTCGATTGCCGACCGGCTGGGTGCGCTGCGCAGCGATGGGCAGGCCTTGCCTGAGGGCCTGCCGGCCCTGGTCGACGAGATCCATGACTGGATCGAAACACCGGCCAGTGCCAGCGACTACGCACGCCTGCGCGCACGCATCAGCGCACTGAAGCCGCAGGTGGACCGCGACCTGCAGCACCTGCAGCTGGCCAGCCTGCTGCTGCGCCTGGAAGAGCTGGTGGACCTGTGGCAGGACTGCCGCACCCTGCAGCACGCCATCGACCACGGCACCGCACCGCTGGACCGCGCGCACTACCGCATCCGCACCGAGCGCACCGCCACCGACAAGCACGTCGACTACGGGATGGCGCTGTTCTCTGCGCTCAGCGCCGGCGTGGCGCTGATGAGCTACTGCGTGCTGTGGATCGGCCTGGGCTGGGAAGGCGGCGGCAACGGCGCGATGATGGCCGCGGTGACCGCTGCGTTCTTCGCCGCGCAGGACGATCCGGCACCGAGCATGGTCTCGTTCCTGGTCTGGGCGATGGTCGCCTCGCTGGTTGCCGGCGTGTACCTGTTCGGTGTGTTCCCGGCGGTGCATGATTTCGGCCTGCTGGCGCTGGTGCTGGCGGTCGTCTTCCTGCCGCTGGGGCTGCTGCTGCACCATCCCAAGAGCGCGCTGTTCGCACTGCCGCTGACGGTCAACCTGGCCGCGCTGCTGAGCCTGCAGAATACCTACAGCGCCAACGTGCAGACCTTCGTCAACTCGTCGGTGGCGATGTTCATCGGCATTGGCTTTGCGGTGGTGATGACCCGCCTGTTCCGTTCGGTGGGTGCCGAGTGGACCGCACGCCGGCTGGTACGCCAGGGCTGGGCCACGCTGGCCGAAGCCGCCGAAGGCCGCGGCCAGCAGGACCGCCAGCGCTTCGCCGCGCGCATGCTGGACCTGCTCGGCCTGCTGGCACCGCGCCTGGCGGCGACGCCGGAAGGCAGCGACATCGCCTCGGTGGACATGCTCAACGAAGCACGCATCGGGCTGAACATCCTGCAGCTGCGTCGCGCACGACTGGAGCTGCCCGAGCGCAGCCGCGAAGCGGTCGAGCACATCCTGGAAGAGATCGCCGCGCACTACCGGCGGCAGGTCGCTGCGCGCAAACCGATTGTGGCGGCCGAGGCGCTGCGCGAGCGGCTGGATACCTCGCTGGGCCGGGTCGGCAGCGTGGCCGCCTGCAAGGCCCGCGATGAAGCCCTGATGGGCCTGATCGGCCTGCGCTTCGCGCTGTTCCCCGAAGCAAAGGCGCTGGCGCCGGGGCTGGCCGACGCCGCAGCGCTCTCCGGGTAATGCGATCCGCCGGGCATGGCCCGGCGCTACCATGCACCGCGACCGAAGCGCCGGGCGCCGCGCAACAATCGGTAGCGCCGGGCCATGCCCGGCGGCTTTTCGCTCCGACAACAGGACGGTTCAATGAGTTACGACATGATGGTGTTCGAGACCAGCGCCGCCCCACGCGAGACCGCGGCTTTCATCGCCTGGTTCGAAAAGCAGACGCAGTGGAACGAGCGCCACGAGTACGACGACCCGGCGGTCAGCAGCCCGGCGCTGCAGGCATGGTTCGCGGAGATGGCGCAGGACTTCCCGCCGATGAACGGGCCGCTGAGCAACGACGATGACGACCGTGCCGAGGTGACCGAGTACAGCATCGGTAGTCAGGTGATCTACGGCGCGTTCGCCTACTCGGTGGCCGAGCGCGCGCATGGCCGCGTGCAGGACCTGGCCGAGAAACATGGCGTGGGCTTCTTCGACGTGAGTGCCGATGAAGCGGCGATCGTGTTCCCCGATGGCCTGGTACTGATCGCGTAGATCCACGCCATGCGTGGATGAGCAGCAGAACGTTCGGAACGCGCTCTTGTAGAGTCGAGCCTTGCTCGACTCCGTGGCCGATCAGCCGAGCACGGCTCGGCTCTACCGGAAGCGCATCGCCCCCCCGTCAGAACAACGTGCCCTGCACCGCAGGTTGTTCGATGCGTGCCGGTAGTTCGACCACCGCTTCCGCACCCAGCCGCCAGGCCAGGCCACCCAATCGGCTGGCGTGGCGTTTCAACGCAGCCTGCAGCACCTCTGCGCTGCCGGCCACGTGCAGGACCTGGCGGGCGCGGGTCAGGCCGGTGTAGACCAGTTCGCGCGACAGCACGCGGCTGTCCTGGCGCGGCAGCTGCAACCACACCTCATCGAACTCCGAGCCCTGTGCCTTGTGCACGGTCATCGCGAAGGCGCTTTCGTGCGCGGGCAGTGCGGCCGGGTGGAAGGCGCGCGGCTGGTCGACGCTGTCGCCGGGGAACCAGGCCACCATCGCGCCGCTGCCATCGCGCAGGCAGATGCCGATATCGCCGTTGAACAGGCGGTGCCGGTAGCTGTTCTCGGTGACCAGCAGCAGGCGGCCCTGGAAGTAGCCAGGGGCGTTACCGGCCAGCGACTGTTCGATGCGGCTGTTGAGCCCGCGCGCGCCCTGCGGGCCTTCGCGCAGCGCGGTCAGCACGCGCAGACGGCCGGCCTGCTGCAGGGCAAGTACCGGATCGGTCGCCTCGGCCAGGGCACGCCAGTGGCCGAGCAGGTGCTCGCGCTGGCCGCGCAGCGGATCGGCTTCGCCTTCGTGGAAGTGCACGCCGGCCAGTGAACCACCGCGCAGCAGCTGCAGCGCGGTGCTGCTGTCGCCGTCGCGCACGGCGTGTGCCAGCGGTGCCAGGTCCAGCGCATCACTCTGCCGGTAACCGCGCTGCAGCTGCACGCGGCGGCCGGCGAAGGCGCGTGGTGCCGCCTGCGGCTGCAAGGTGGCCGGCGCCAGCAGGCCGTGCAGCGCTTGGGCGTCGTCGGCGCGGGTGCCGATGCCATCACCGCTGGCGCGCAGGATCGCGCCGAGCACGTCGCCGGCCTCGACCGAGGGCAACTGATCGGGGTCGCCGAGCAGGATCAGGCGGGTGCCGCTGGCGATCGCGTCGACCAGCTTGGCCATCATCGGCAGGTCGATCATCGAGGCCTCGTCGACCACCACCACGTCCACCGGCAGCGGGTTGTCGGCATGGTGGCGGAAGCGCGGTGAATCGGGAATCACCCCGAGCAGGCGATGCAGGGTGGTGCCGGTACTGGGCAGCGCCGCGCACAGCGCCGTATCCAGTCCTTGTTCCTGCAGGCGTTGCACGGCGACGCGCAGGCTCTCGGCCATGCGCTCGGCGGCGCGCCCGGTAGGCGCGGCCAGCGCCACCTCGGGCAGCGGCTGGCCGGCGTGCCGGGCCTGCGCGGCCAGCAGCAGCAACAGCCGCGCGATGGTGGTGGTCTTGCCGGTGCCCGGGCCACCGGTGACCAGCGCCAGCGGGTGGCGCAGGGTCACGCCGGCGGCGCGTGCCTGGTGGTCCTCGCTGCCCGATGCCTGCGGGAACAGCTGCGCGAACAACGGCGCCAACGCGGCCATGTCCGGGGCCGGCAGCGGATGCCGGCCGATGCGCTGCAGCCCAGCCGCCAGCTGACGCTCGTACTCGCGGTAACGGCGCAGGTAGAGCAGGCCGTTTTCCAGCACCAGCGGTGCATCCGCGGCGATGGCATCGGCCTGCTCCGGCGTTGCGACCCACGGCGATGCGCGCAGCTGTGCCAGCCAGTCCTGTGCTGCGGGCCACTCGGGCACACCCTCCAGCAACCGCTGCGGTTGTGCCGGATCGAACGCGGCATGGCCCTGCGACACCGCCAGCGACGCAAGCGCCGCCGCCAGCGCCACACTCTCAGGCGTGTCGTCGCGCAGCCGCTGCAGGCTGGTCGCCAACGCGTGGTCGAGGGTGCGTAGCTGGCCTTTTCCGTGCAGTTCCTTCAGCAGGCTCATGCGCTGGCTCCACGCGCACGCGCGGCCAGTTCGGCCTGGGCCTGTTCGCCACCGGCGAACAGCGCGTCGAGCGCATCCACCAGCGCCAGCGGGAAACGGTCCACATGCACGCCATTGCCGGCCCGGTCCAGGCCGCGGCAGAACAGGTAGCGGATGCCTCCCATGTCACGCTCGTAGTCGTAGGCCGCGCCCAGCCGGAAGCGCAGCCAGCGGTGCAGGGCCACGGTATAGATCAACGCCTGCAGGTCGTACTCGCTGTGGCGCATGGCAATGGCCAGCAGGTCCGGGCTGTAGCCGGGCAACCGGTTGGACTTGTAGTCGAGCACGTACCAGCGCCCGTCACGCACGTAGGTCAGGTCGATCATGCCGGTCATCAGCCCTTCCAGACGACGGCGCTGGCCGAATCCCCGGCGGGCGCCGGAGACGCCATGCGCGTGCAGTACCTGCAGCAACGCCTGCACCGTGGTCGCTTCGATGGCGAAATGGAAGTCGATTTCCGCACGCCGCTCGCCTTCGCCGAGGCTGTGCAGCGCGCCGCCTTCGGGCAGCGGCACGGTGAGCGTATGGCCGACCAGCGGCACCAGCACGGCCACGCCATCGTCCAGATCGACATCGGCATAGCCTTCGTCGTGCAGCGCCTTGCGCAGCACCTCGGCCTGGCCCGCCGGCGCCTGCTGGCCGGGCTGCCAATCGCCCCAGGCCGCGAAGTCGACGTTCTCCATCGCTTCGTGCAGCACGTTGCCGAAGCGGCTGCCCATGAAGCGTGGATCGATCGGTGGGCTGTCCTCGGCCGCCGCTGCGGGTTCTGGCAGCGCCGGCTCCAGCGGCAGCTCCGGGCCCGCGGGTTCGTCGGCGGCGGGCGCCGGCAGCTCGGTGGCGGCCGCTTCGATATCACTGCCAGCGCCCGCATCGGCATGCGCCAGCTGGGTGAAGCTGTACACCCACCAGTCGTGCGGTACGCGCCGGGTCAGGGCACGCACCGCCGGAAGCTCACCGTCTACGTCGGCCGCCAGTTGCGGCAGCGTGGCCGGTGTCTCGCTGTCATCGATGTGCACGTCGGCCTGGGCGCGCAGCGCCTGCAGGTCGCCCAGCAACGGTGCCAGCCGTGTCCTGCCCAGCCCGGCCAGATCGCCCACGGCGATCCACAGCGCGTGTTCGGCACGGGTCAGACCGACATACAGCAGGCGCGCATCCTCGGCGCGCTGCTCACGCTCGCGCTGGGCACTGGCCGCTTCCCAGGCCGCGTCCCTGTCCAGCTTCCAGTGCAGCTGGCGCTGGCCGTCCACGTGCACCGTGCAGTGCGAGGCGGTGTTCGGTGCGCCACCGTCGATGCCGACGAACGGCAGGAACACCAGCGGGTATTCCAGGCCCTTGCTCTTGTGCAGGGTGATGATCTGTACACGCCGTGCGTCCGATTCCAGGCGCAGCAGCTGCTGCTCGTCATCCTGGTCAGCGCTGGCCATCTGCCCCTGCAGCCAGTCCAGCAGGCCATGCATGCCCAGCGCCTGTGCCGATGCCTCCTGCAGCAGTTCGCCCAGCTGCAGGTAATTGGTCAGGCGGCGCTCGCCATCAATCAGGGCCAGCAGGCGCTCGCCCTGTGCGGCACAGACATCGGCGATCACCGCGAACGGTCCGCCGCGCTGCCAGCGCTCGCGCCAGTGCAGCAGCTGCGCCTGGAACCCGCGTTGCAGGTCGCCCTCGCGCTCCATCGCCGCGATCGCACTGGCCCGCTGGCCCAGCAACACCGTGGCCAGCGCTGCCCGCAGGCGGCCTTCGTCGGCCGGTTGCAGCAGCGCCAGCAGCAGCGCGCGCAGATCACGTGCCTCACTGGTGGCGAACAGGCTCTGCTTTCCGGCTGCCACCGCGGGAATACCGACCGCTGCCAGCGCACGCTGCACCAGCGTCGCCTCGCGATGCGAGCGCACCAGCACCGCGATGTCCCCGGGCTGCACCGGGCGCCCACGCAACACCGCATTGCCCGCACGCGCCTCGACCAGGATCTGGTGGATCGCCGCCACACAGGCCCGGGTTGCCGCATCGCGCGAGGCGTCGGCACTCATCGCCTTGTCGCCGCCACTGCGCAGCACGCGTAGGGTCAGCGCCACGGCGGCGTGGCCATCGCGCAGGTAGTCCTCATCGCTGCGCACGCCACCGGGACGCACCGGCTCGAACTGGATGTCGCGCTCGAGGAAGGCGTCTTCGCCACCGTTGTCGTACAGCGCCTGCAGCGCGCGCAGCACCGCCGGTCGCGAGCGGAAGTTCTGGTCCAGCGCCGGCGCCTGCTGCGCCTCCTGCTTGGCTTTCAGGTAAGTGTGGATGTCGCCACCGCGGAATCCGTAGATCGCCTGCTTGGGATCACCGATCAGGAACAGCGCCGGCGCCAGGCCGAGCTCGCGCACCTCCGGCGAATCGCCGAACACGCTGTGGAAGATGCCCCACTGGCGGTCGTCGGTGTCCTGGAACTCATCGACCAGCGCGATGCGGTACTGCGCGCGCAGCTGCTTCACCAGCGCCGGCCGCTGCGGGCCTTCCAGGGCCACCGCCACGCCATCGATCAGATCGTCGTAGGTCTGTACCCGGCGTGTGCGCTTCAACGCCTGCAGGCGCTGCGCGGCGTCGGCGCGAAGCGCGTGCAGGAAATCCAGCGCGGTGGCACGCAACCAGGCATCGCGTTCGGCCAGCAGCGCGACATAGCGCGCCAACGGCGCCTGCAATGGCGACGATGGCGTGCGATCAGAGAATTTCCTGTTGGTCTTGTCGGCCAGCACCTCCGGCAGCAGTGCCGGCAGGCGCTCGCTGGCCAGCAGCTCGCGAGGGTCGGCGCGCTCGGCCCAGGCCAGCAGCTGCCGGCCCAGCGGGTGCAGCCAGCCCAGCTTGTAGGACACCCCGTTGATCCACTTGTTGTCGACAGCATCGCAGAGGTCGATGAAGAACTGCTCGCCATGCTCGCGCAGCGCCTGCTGCAGTTCGGCGGCGGTGGCCTGCAATGCCGGGTGCGGATCGGCCAGTGCCAGCGGCTGTGGCAACGGGTGCAGTGGCGGCGCAGCCAGCAGCGCGCGCAGATCGGCAGCCAGCGCATCGGGGTTGGACCACAGCCAGGTCAGGGGCTCCAGTGTGGCCGCGTCGTTGGCATGCACCCGCCACAGGTCAGCGGCCAGCTCCTCCAGCAACTCGCGGTCGCTGGCCAGCAGCTCCGGCGGGTCGAAGGTGTGGCCGCTCTCCAGCGCATGCTCGCGCAGCACGCGGGTACAGAAGCCGTGGATGGTGAAGATGGACGCCAGGTCGATTTCGTCGGCAGCCACCTGCAGGCGGCGCTTCAGGGCGGCGGCGCTCTCGGAACCGCCCTGCAGGTGGCGCTGCAGCACTTCCCGGGTCAGGCTCACATCCGGTGCTTCGCCCTCGGCCGGTTCCAGATCGACCAGGCGCGCGGCCAGCGCCAGGCGCTCGCGGATGCGCTTGCGCAGTTCCTGGGTGGCGGCGTCGGTGAAGGTCACCGCCAGGATCTGGCCGATGCGCAGGCCCTGCTCCACCACCAGGCGGGTGAACAGCGTGGCCAGGGTGAAGGTCTTGCCGGTACCGGCGCTGGCTTCGATCAGGCGGGTGCCGTGCAGCGGCAGGGC
Source organism: Stenotrophomonas sp. 704A1 (assembly GCF_030549525.1). Taxonomy (NCBI): domain Bacteria; kingdom Pseudomonadati; phylum Pseudomonadota; class Gammaproteobacteria; order Lysobacterales; family Lysobacteraceae; genus Stenotrophomonas; species Stenotrophomonas tuberculopleuritidis. Next base: position 4,656,187 of record NZ_CP130831.1, read on the forward strand.
CAGGTAGGGGTCGCGGCTGGGCAATCCGATGCCGTCTTCGGCGATGGCGGTGTTCATGCGCTGCCCTCCTGGCGTGCTTCGGCGCCGAGGGTGCGGCCTTCGCGCACTGCGCTGAAGACCACCTGGCTGTTGCGCAGCAGGTCGGCATAGCTGGCGTCGGTGGCGAACGGGTCGGCACCGCGCAGCAGCAGCTGCCAGGCGTCGCTGCTGGATTCGCCCCAGCTGCGGTCGCTGCCATGCCACTGCTTCCAGCCTTCGCTGCGCTGCTTCTCGCCGGCCGTGGTGTACAGCACCCAGCCCGTGTACGGAGCGAAGCGAAGCGGTTCACGCAGGCCACGCTGGCGCAGCTGCAGCAGTGCGCGCAGCGCAGCGCGTGCGGCCGGAACGCTCAGTGCCGGCAGCACATGCGGGCCGGGACCGGCGTCGCCGCCATCGTGGAATTGCACCAGCGGCAGGGCATCGCCGGCCGCGTTGGCCAGCAGCCAGTCCAGCCCCTGGCGGATCACCGCAGTGCCATTGAGGGTGCCGACGCGCAGACGCACCAGCCCGCCGGGGTGCCGGTCCGCCACCCGGCCATGCAGGCGCACGCCATCGATCTCCACGTCGTAGCGGCGGCTTTCCAGCGGTTCGCCCTGCATCCAGCCCAGCAATGCACTGGCATACGGGCGCGTCTTCACCTGCTCCACCTCGAACTGGCGCTCGCCCAATGGGCCGGACGGCAGCAGGCCGCGCGCGCGCAGCCGCGGGTACAACGGCTCGGTATCGCCGCTGAGCGTGGCACGCACCACCGCCGCCTGCACGCTGCGCTTTTCCGGGCCGCGCGAGGACAGCACCAGCGGTTCCAGGTCATCGACCTCCTCGACATCGTCGGCCAGGCGCAGGCCCAGCGACTGCGCGAGGAACTGCCCGGCCGGGTCGCACAGGAAGCGGCGCAGGGTATCGAGCGCAACCTCGTCTTCCACCGCCTCGTCGAGCGGCGGCAAGGGCGCATCGAACCACGGCTGCAGGCCCCCACGCTGGCCGGTGAGACGGCCCGCCGCCGGGTGCCACTGCCGGCGATAGCTGAAGCGGCGTGGATCGCCATCACCGAACGCCGCCGGTGAGAACGGCTGCAGTGCGTGGCGCACGGTGAAGTCGCTGGTGGCCGCAGGCGGATCGAGGTGATACGCGGCGGCGGCATCGATCAGTTCGCTGACCAGTACCGAAGGCTCGCGCACGCTGCCGTCGCGCGGATCGGCGCCGAGATAGCTGAGATAGAACACGTCCTGCGCGGCCGCGAACAGCTGCAGGAACAGGAAGCGGTCATCCTCGCGGGTGGAGCGGTCGCCCGGACGGCGGCGCGGCGTATCCAGCTCGGCGGTGAGCTGGTTGAGGCCGGCCGCCGGGTCACGGCGCGGGAAATCGCCGTCGTTGAGACCCAGCACGCAGATCACCCGGAACGGCAGCAGGCGCATCGGCACCATGCGGCCGAAGCTGATGCCACCGGTCAGCAGCGGCGCGCGCGTATCGGCCTCGCCCAGCGCGCCGGCGAAGTGCGCGCGCACCACCTCCGGTGGCACTCCGTCCGCGAAGCCGGCCTTGGCGGCATCGTCGGCGAACTGGTTGAGCAGCTTGCGCAGCCGCTCCAGCGCGCGCTGGCTGTTGGGCGAGCTCGGTGCGGTCGGCAGCAGCGCGTCCAGCAGCGACAGCAGGCGCTGCCGCCACTGTGCCGGCGTCAGCAGCTCGCCGAGGCGACGCTGGTAGACCGCCAACACGCGCAACAGGCGCAGCAGCCGGTCCAGCGCCTCCAGCGCGCCGCCCTCCAGCTCGATCCACGGTGCGACACCGGCCAGGTCGGCCTCGCTGCCGGTTGCATGACCGAGCACCAGGCGATCCAGCGCGAACTGCCAGGTGTAGGCATCGTCGGCCGGTGCCTGGTGCTGGTTGCGGTGCTTCGCATCCAGGCCCCAGCGTGCACCGGCCTGCTGCAACCAGCCATGCAGGCGGTCGAAGTCCACCGCGTCCAGACCGGCCGCTTCAGCCAGCGGCGCACTGGCCAGCAGGTCCAGCACTTCGTTCAGGCCGAAGCGCGAGACCGGCAGGCCGAGCAGGTGGACGAACACATCGGCCAGCGGTTCACCGGCCAGCGGGCTGCTGTCGGCCAGCGCATAGGGAATGTGCTCCTCCTCGCCGCCACGGCCGCCGAACACCGCTTCCAGGTACGGCACGTAGGGGTCGATGTCCGGCGCCAGCACCGCGATCTCGCGCGCCTGCAGCGGCGGATCGAAGCGCGGGTCCTGCAGCAGGCTGCGCAGCTGGTCGTGCAGCACCTGCAGCTCGCGCAGGCGGGTATGGCAGGCATGCACCTGCAGGCTCGGGTCATCACGGCGCAGCCCGTCGCGCAGCGGCCCCGAAGGCAGCGCGCGACGGTGGAACAGATCGCGCTGCAGGCGGTGCAGCAGGCTGTCGGACAGGCCACCTTCGTCCAGGGTCGGGCGTGTGTCCTCTTCCGGATCGGAATAGGCGGCGATCTCGCCAGCCGGGTGCACCACCTCGTAACTGCCCAGCACCGCCATGAAGTCGCGGCCTGCCGCACCCCAGGCTTCCAGCAGGCGGTTCTCACCGGCCGCTTCACCGAAGGGATCGGGCGCGCCGCTGCGCAGGCGCTCGGCCAGGGTCTGCAGGTCGCCCCAGTACGACTGCACCGGGGTGGGCATGTAGAAGTGCAGCTCGCCGACCCGCGCCTGGGTGGCCATCACCCGCAGCACGTCGGGCGAGATGTTGAGCGTTGCGAATGCGGACATGCGCGGTGGCAGGCCCTTCGGCAAGGGCTGTCCGGCGCCTTCGAAACGGTCCAGGTACTCCTGGATGCGGCGCGCGCGATAGTCGTGGCCGTGGGTGATGGTGCGCCACAGGATCGCCTGCGGGTCGGCCGGATCGGCACCGGCGGCCCAGCGCAGCAGCCAGTCACGGCGCCAGGCCTGGTACTTCTCGAAGACCGAGGCCAGCTCCCCGGCCAGCGCCCACGGCTTCAGTGCGTCATCGCCGGCAAGATAGGACTGCAGCGCGCGCATCGGTGGCTGCGCCAGCAGCGCCGGATCACGCAGCGCCTGGTACAGCTTCCAATGCAGGCCGGCCGCGTCCAGGTCATCCTGCTCGCCGCTGATGTTGGCCTTCAGTGCGCGGGCCACGAACTCACCGGGGGTCAGGAATTCGAGATTGGCGGCAACGCCGAATTCTGCGGCCAGTGTCGCTTGCAGCCAGCGCCGCATCGCCACCTGCGGGATCAGCACCACTTCCGGCGCCAGCAACGGCTGGCCCGCAACCGGCGCACGCACGTTGCGCGCCAGCAGCGCGGCCAGCACGTCCAGGGAGTTGGAATGGTAGAGGCGGAAATCGCTGCCCGGGTCACTCATCATGCACAGTGTGCAGCACGGCAGGCAGTATTCAATGGTCAGCCCATCGCCGGTACGGATTGTTCCGGGCTGCCGGCCGATTGTCCCGGTCTGGCAGGGGCCGTGCCGTGCCACAATACTGGACCGTCCAGTCTGCTTATGTTCAGCCGGCTGACCCGATCCTTCAATGTCGAAAAAACGTTAAGGGTGCCCATGTCGGCTTCCATCTCCAGTCTGGTGCAGTTGTCCAACGTCCGCATCGACCGGAGCGGACGCACGATCCTGCGCGACGTATCGCTGCAGGTGCCGAAGGGCAGCATCACCGCTGTGCTCGGCCCGTCCGGCAGCGGCAAGTCGACCCTGCTGGCGGCGCTGACCGGCGAACTGCGCCCGGTCGCCGGCGAGGTCACCCTGTTCGGCAAGCCGATTCCGCGTGACAGCGGCGCGCTGCTGGAAATGCGCAAGAGCGTGGGTGTGCTGCTGCAGGGCAATGGCCTGCTGACCGACCTCACCGTGGCCGAGAACGTCGCGCTGCCGCTGCGCACCCACACCCGCCTGCCGGCTGCGGTACTGCGCCGGCTGGTGCAGATGAAGCTGCATGCGGTCGGCCTGCTGGCCGCTGCCGATGCCTGGCCGCGCGAACTGTCCGGCGGCATGGCCCGGCGCGTGGCGCTGGCCCGCGCGCTGGCGCTGGACCCGCCGCTGATGATCTACGACGAGCCGCTGACCGGGCTGGATCCGATCGCCTCTGGGGTGATCATGAGCCTGATCCAGCGCCTCAACCACAGCCTGGGCCTGACCAGCATCATCGTCAGCCACCACGTGCATGAGACCCTGCCGATCTGCGACCAGGTGATCGCGATCGCGAATGGCGGCATCGTGTTCCAGGGTACGCCGGAGGCGTTGCAGGCCAGCCAGGATCCGCTGCTGCGGCAGTTCCTGCACGGCCAGCCCGATGGCCCCATTCCCTTCGACGCCGCACCGCGCGCGAGGGTTGCCTGATGCCGTTCGTGCAAGCCACCCGCTCACTGGGCCGCGCCGGCCTGTTCTCGCTCACCGTGCTGCGCGGTTCTCTGCCCACGCGTGATTTCCTGGCCGAGCTGACCCGCGAGATCTACAAGATCGGCGCGCGCTCGCTGCCGATCATTGCCGTCGGTGGCGCCTTCGTCGGCCTGGTCCTGACCCTGCAGGGCTACCGCACGTTGACCACCTTCGGCGCGGCCGACGCGCTGTCGACCCTGCTGGGCCTGTCGCTGTACCGCGAACTGGCACCGGTGCTGACCGCGCTGCTGTTCATCGGCCGCGCCGGCAGCTCGATCGCCGCCGAACTGGGCCTGATGCGCGCCACCGACCAGATCAAGGCGCTGGAACTGATGGCCATCGACCCGGTGGCCAAGGCGGTGGCCCCGCGCTTCTGGGCGGCGGTGCTGACCGTGCCGCTGCTGACCGGCATCTTCTGTTCGCTGGCGATCAGCGCCAGCTATTTCGAAGCAGTGCATGTGCTGGGCCTGGACAACGGCGTGTTCTGGTCGGCGCTGCGCGGCAGCGTGGACTTCTGGGACGACTTCGGCGTGGCGATGCTGAAGTCGGCCATCTTCGGTGGCACCGCGGCCCTGGTGGCAGCCTACGTCGGCTTCCACGCCGAGCCGACCATCGAAGGCACCTCGGTGGCCACCACGCGTGCGGTGGTCAACGCCTCGCTGCTGGTGCTGATGTTCAACTTCGTACTGTCGGCAATGTTGTTCACCTAACCCTTCCCCGGCGGCGCGCATCGGCGCGCGGCCACCACGACTCGATCAGGTAATCCACATGGCCATCCGCGGTCCCAGACTCGAATTCTCCGTCGGCGCCTTCCTGCTGCTGGCCCTGGCCTCGCTGCTGGTGCTGGCCGTGGCCTCGACCAACCAGCGCTGGAGCTGGGGCGGCGAGGGCTACGAACTGAAGGCCCGCTTCTCGCAGGTCGGCCAGCTGCGCAAGCAGGCACCGGTGAAGATCGGCGGCGTCACCGTCGGCCAGGTCGCAGCCATCGACCTGGACCCGGTCAAGTTCGAATCGATCGTGACCCTGCGCATGGACAGCAAGGTCAAGGATCTGCCGGCCGATACCTCCGCCGGCATCTTCACCAGTGGTTTGCTCGGCGAGAGCTATATCGGTCTTCAGCCCGGTGGCGACCCCGACGTGCTCAAGCCCGGCGAGGAGATCGTCTTCACCCAGCCCGCCGTGGACCTGATCCAGCTCGTCGGCAAGTACATGTTCAGTGGCGGCGCCGGTGGCGGCGCTGCTCAGAAGCCCAACGATGGCGCGCAGGCGCCTGCAACGGAACCGCAACCATGAAGATGAAACTGATCCCGGCCCTGCTCGCCTCGTCGCTGCTGCTGGCCACCCCGTTCCTGGCCCAGGCACAGGCCGCCGCCCCCGCTGCCGCCGCCCCGCAGGGCCAGGCCGGCAAGGTGGTGATCGACGCCAGCACCCGCATCCTGGCCACCCTGCAGCAGCGCCGCGCCGAGTTCAGCAGCAACCCGGCCAGCCTGCGCAGCTACATCGACAGCGAACTCAACCGCACCTTCGACCGCGACTATGCCGCACGTCTGGTGCTGGGCACCCATGCCCGTGGCGCCGCCGATGCCGATATCAAGCTGTTCGCCAGCGCCATGGCCGACAACCTGATGCAGCGCTACGGTTCGACCCTGCTCAACATCCAGGGCAAGCCGAGCTTCCGCCTGAAGAGCGAGAGCCCGCTGCCGGGCAACCGCGGCGTCCGCGTGCTGACCGAACTGGTGCGCGCCGGCAGCGAGCCGACCCCGGTCGAGTACTGGATGCGCAATGAAGGTGGCCAGTGGAAGATCTTCGATGTGAACATCGAGGGCATCTCCTACGTGCAGACCTTCCGCAACCAGTTCGATGCGCCGCTGCGCCAGAAGGGCATCAAGCAGGTGGCCACCGAACTGCGCAGCGGCAGCATGCAGGCCGGGCCGGCTGGCAATGGCAAGTAAGACGCTGGCACTGCTGGAAGGCGACACCCTGCGCCTGCGCGGGGTGCTCGACCGTGCCGCGGTGATCGCGCTGTGGCCGCAGCTGCAGGCACTGCCGGCACAGTTGACGCGGCTGGAACTGGGGGAAGTCGAACGCGTGGACAGCGCCGGCCTTGCCCTGCTGGCCGAGCTGGCCGCGCGCGCCCGCAACGGTGGCCATCCGCTGGCGATTTCCGGCGCGCCGGCCGGCTACAACGAACTGAGCGCGGCCTATCGGCTGTCGCCCGACCTGGACTTCAACGCTACTTCTGCTGCGAGCTGACATGAACGTCGTGCGCATTTTCCCCCTGATCCTCCTGGCCGCCGCAGTCAGTGCGTGTGCCGGCAAGCCGGCGCGCAGCGACGCACCGGTGGCCGATACCGTGGTGCCGGCCGACACCGCTGCACCGGCAACCGACGCTGACGCCACCCCCGTCGACAGCGGGACGCCGGCAGCCGCCGCTGTGGAACCGGCACCGGCAGCAGCCGGCGCCCCCCAGGCAGGCGCCAGCGCCCCGGCGTCGGCCAGCGGCGACGACGATGACTTCGACGCGTTGTACGGCGCCAGCGGCAGCACCACCAGCACCACCGCCTACGATCCGTGGGAACCGTTCAACCGCAAGGTGCACGCGTTCAACAACGCGGTCGACCGTGGCGTCGCACGGCCGCTGGCCACCGCCTACACCCATGTGGTGCCGCGCTTCGCACGCACCGGCGTGAGCAATTTCTTCAGCAACCTGCGCGCGCCGCTCACCATCACCAACCAGCTGCTGCAGGGCCGCCCGGCCGATGCCTGGGACAGCCTGGGGCGCTTCCTGATGAACACCACGCTGGGCATCGGCGGCCTGTTCGATCCGGCCAGCAAGGCGATGGTGCCGCGCCGCAACGAGGACTTCGGTCAGACCCTGGGTGCCTGGGGCTGGCGCCGCTCCCGTTATGTGGAACTGCCGTTCTTCGGTCCGCGTACCGTGCGCGATGTGTTCGGCCTGGCCGGCGACATCCCGCTGTCGCCGATCCGCCGCATCGAGACCGACAAGTACCGCATCGGCCTGCAGGGCCTGCAGCTGGTCGATACCCGTGCACAGCTGCTGGCGATCGACGATCTGCGCGACACCGCCGTGGACGAGTACGCCCTGGTCCGCGACGCGTGGATGCAGCGCCGCAACTACCAGATCGAGAACGATCTGCGCGGCAAGCGCGAGCGCGGCAGCGATGATGCCAATTCGCCGATTCCGGTGGATGCGATGCCGATGCCGCAGTGGACCAACTGAGCACGGCCGGCAGCCCATGAAAAACCCCGCCTTCCGGCGGGGTTTTTCGTTGCGGCAGGCACCATGCGCCGCGTGGCTGCTGCCTCAGGCGGCCAGCGCGGCCTCGATGGCCTCGCGCAGGCGCGCGTCATCGGCCGCCACGTCCGGGGCGAAACGGGCAATGACCTTGCCATCGCGGCCGACCAGGAACTTCTCGAAGTTCCACAGCACCGCCGGTGCCGCGTGGATCGGAATGTCCTTGCTGGCCAGGCGCTCGCGCAGCGGGCCCTCGCCGATCGCCTGCGGCTGTGCGGCGGTCAGCTGCTGGTAGAGCGGATGGGTGTCCTCACCGGCCACGCTGATCTTGGCGAACATCGGGAAGCCGACGTTGTAGGTCAGCTGGCAGAACTGCTGGATCTCCGCCTCGCTGCCCGGTTCCTGGCCCAGGAAGTTGTTGGCCGGGAATCCCAGCACTTCCAGGCCCTGTGCCTGCTTTTCCGCATACAGCGCCTGCAGGCCTTCGTACTGCGGGGTCAGGCCGCACTTGGATGCCACGTTGACCAGCAGCAGCACCTTGCCCTGGTAGTCGGCAAGCGAGGACGGCTGGCCGTCGATGGTGGTGAGGGAAATGTCCTGGATCGAGGTACTCACGCGGGGGCTCCGGCTACGGCGGGAAAGGCCCACCAGCATAGCGCTGCGCGATGCCCGACGTGCCGGCCGAAGGCCGGCCACCGTGCGGTTGTTTCGCGGTGTTCATGCCGCTGCCGGCCCGCGCCCGGCACGACGGTCAATCCACGCAGATCGTGCCCTGCGCCTTGCCGTCATCGATGCGTTGGCGGCAACCGAAGTTCTGGCTGGCGTCACGCTGGCAGGTGCCGGACGCCACAGCACCGGCCACCACCTCGCCCGCGGCCAGGCACTGGCCCGTGCAGTCGCTCTTGCGGCTGCAGGCCTTGCCGGCGTCGGCATAGGGGATCACGCACTGCTCGCGCTGCAGCCGGCCGAGCCGCTGCAGGGTGCCACCGGCCGCCTGGCAGTCGACGTCACGTGCTTCGCGGTAGGCCGCGGTGGCTTCGGGGGACGGAGCGGCCCCGGTCGTGTCAGCAACCGGGGCGGTGCTGCTGCACGCGGCCAGCAATGCAGCCAGGACAACAACGGCACAGGAGCGCAAGCGCATGTCGATACCCGCCACGGACACAGGGCGCCCAGCATAACCAGACGCAGGTGCACAGGGCGTGTCAGCCCACATTGCCGCCCTCGTCGTCCTCCGATGCACCCAGCTGCTGCATCGGATCGGGCGTCAGTTCCGGCGGCAGCGCGCGCTTGGCCTTGCTGCCCAGTTCGGCAAGCCGGCGGGCGCGGCTGATGGCCGACTGCGGCGAATCGATCAGGCGATTGCGCGCATCGGCGTACGCCTTGGCGGCATCGTCCAGCTTGCCGCCCATGGCGTTGAAGTCCTTCAGGAACCCGGTCAACGCATCCAGCACCAGGCCGCCGGCCTCGCTGATCTTCAGCGCCTGCTTCTGCACCTTGTCGCGCGTCCACAGGCGCTCGGCCACGCGCAGCAGCGCCATCAGGGTGTTGGGCGAGGCGAACACCACGCGGTTGTCGAAGGCGAACGCCTGCAGGCTGCCATCGGCGCCCAGTGCGGCCGACAAGGCACCCTCGATGGGAACGAAGGCAATGGTGATGTCCAGCGTCTCGCTGCCCAGTGCCTTGGGGTAATTCTTCTCGCCCAGATCCTTCACGTGCTGGCGCAACGCAACCGCGTGCCGGCGCAGCGCATCCTCGGACTGCTCCGGGGTGGCGGCATTCATCGCTTCCTGCCAGGCGATCAGGTTCACCTTGCTGTCGATCACCACGCTGCGTTCGTCGGGGAACTGCACCACCACGTCCGGTCGCAGGCGCGCACCCTCGTCATCCACGGCGTGCTTCTGCCGCTGGTAGTGCACGCCCTCCTCCAGCCCCGAGCCGCGCAGTACGTTGTCGAGCATCAACTCGCCCCAATCGCCGCGGACCTTGGCGTTGCCCTTCAGTGCATTGGTCAGCGCCGATGCCTGCGCCGCCATGTCCTGGTTGAGCGTCTTCAGTTCGCCCACCGCGCCGAGCAGGCTGGCGCGCTGGCGCGCTTCCTCGCCATACAGGGTATCGACGCGGGTGCGGAAGTCGCCCAGCTTGTCGGCGAACGGCTTGAGCAGCCCCTCGATGTCCGCGCGCGACTGCACCGTCGCCTGCCGCACGTTCTTCTCGAACTGCTGTCCACGTTCGTCGAACACCTTGCCCGCCAGTTCGGCGAAGGCGCCGGACAGCTTTTCCTTGGCGGTATCGAGATAGCCGCGCAGTTCGGCACTGGCCCGTTCGGAGTGCTGCAGGTTGGCCACCGCGCGCGCATGTTCTCCATGCAGCTGCTGGTAGCGCTGCTGCGCCTGCTGCAGTTCGCTGCTGGTGGCAGCAGCGGCCGCGCGCACCTGCGCCAGCGCCTCTTCACGTTCGGCCAGCTGCGCTTCGCGACTGGCCGACAGTGCCGCTTCGCGTTCCACCCGCGCGGTCAGCGTGGTCACCGCCTGTGCGTGCTGCTGGCTGCGACCCCGTTCGCTTTCCAGTTCCGCACTCAGCGCATCGAGGCGACCACGCAGCTGGCCGGCATCGACCAGGGCGAGACGATGCTGTTCGCGTTCGCGGTCCAGCTGCCGCTGCAGATCGTCTGATCCGGCAGTGCCAGGGGTGCGACGCCACAGCAGCAGCAACGCCGCCAGGGTCGCCAGCAGCAGGACCACCGCCAGGATCATGAGGACTTCGATATTCATGCGGTCAGTTTAGCCCCGCTGCGCTAGGCTGGGTCGGCCCGTCCCGGAAATACCCATGATCGCTCTGTACGGAAAGCCCACCTCCATCAATGTGCGCAAGGTGCTGTGGTTGTGCGCGGGACTTGATCTGCCCCTGCAGCATGAGCCTGCGCCGCCGGCGGAGCTGCTGGCCACACTGAACCCGAACCGGCAGGTACCGGTCCTGCGCGATGGCGACTTCGTGCTGTGGGAATCCAACAGCATCTGCCGCTACCTGGCATCCCGCGCGGGCCGTGACGACCTGCTGCCCAGCGCGGCGCAGGGGCGCGCCCGCGTCGAGCAGTGGATGGACTGGCAGGCCAGCGACCTCAACAGCGCGTGGCGGCACGTGTTCATGGCGCGCGTGCGCCAGCATCCGGACTATCCGGACGATGCCCGTGCCGAGGCCAGCCTGGTGCAGTGGAACCGCTTGATGGGGGTGCTCGACACGCAGTTGGCCGGTGGCCATGCGCACGTGGCGGGCGACACCTTCACGCTCGCCGACATCGTGCTCGGGCTGTCGACCCAACGCTGGCGCAGCACGCCGGGCAGCAAGCCCGCGTTGCCCCACCTCGCAGCATGGTTCGAACGCCTGCGACAGCAGCCGGGTTTCACCACCCACGTCGACAACGGCGTGGCGTGAGCGCAGGCTCCGGCAGCGGTTGGCGGGGGTCGGCACGGTAGACCCCCTCCATGCATGGAGGGGACGGCGGAACGTTCGGAAAGCGCTGTCGTGGAGCCTGGCCCATGCCCGGCCGCGCGGCATGCGCCCCCCGCAGCCGAACGCGGGCCAGGCCCTTCGGGAACGACCGGGCGTTACCAGCCTTCCAGCACGATCTTGCCCTTGGCGCGGTGGCTCTCCAGCAGCGCATGGGCACGCCGCAGGTTGGCTGCATCGATGCGCCCGAAGTGCTCGCCCAGCGTGGTCTGCAGCACACCCGCGTCGATCAGTCCGGCCACACGGTTCAACAGGTCGTGCTGGCGCTGCATGTCGGCGGTGCGGTACAGCGGCCGGGTGAACATCGATTCCCAGTGCAGTGACAGCGCCTTGCGCTTGAGCGCCATCACATCCAGCTGGCCGGGATCGTCGATCAGCCCCAGCTGCCCCTGTGGCGCCAGCAGTTCCACGATCTGCGCGTAGTGCTGGTCGGTGTGGGTCAGGCTGGCCACGTGCTGCACTTCGCTGATGCCGAGCCGCGCCAGGCCATCGGCCAGCGGCAGTCGGTGGTCGATCACGTGGTGTGCACCCATCGCGTAGGCCCATTCCTGGGTATCTGGCCGCGACGCGGTACCGATCACCGTCAGTTTCGTCAGCTTGCGCGCCAGCTGCACCAGGATCGAGCCAACGCCACCGGCAGCGCCGATCACCAGCAGGGTCTGGCCTTCGCCACCGCCCTCGGCGATGCGCAGGCGGTCGAACAGCAGTTCCCATGCGGTGATCGCGGTCAACGGCAGTGCCGCGGCGGCGGCATCGTCGAGACGGGCCGGCTTGCGGCCGACACTGCGCTCGTCCACCAGCTGGTACTCGGCATTGCTGCCCGCGCGATCAATGACGCCTGCGTAGTAGACCGCATCGCCCGGCTGGAACAGGGTCACCTCACTGCCCACCGCATCGACGATGCCCACCGCGTCCCAGCCCAGCACGCGCGGGCCGTCGGTGGCCACGTTGCGGCGGACCTTGGTGTCGACCGGGTTCACCGCCACCGCGCGCACCGCCACCCGCAGGTCGCGCGGGCCGGGCTGCGGCAGGTCCAGTTCGATGTCGATCAGGGCCTGCGCATCGTCGATCGGCAGGCCGGCATGGGTATAGGCAATGGCGCGCATGGCAGCGGTCCAATGGGGGAAGGAGGCGACAGGGTGCGCCGCGCAGGCTGCCGCAGAAAGGCGCAGAATCGGGCAGCACTTTCACTCTGGCAATGAAAATGATCCGCTTCGACGATCTGCAGCTGTTCGTCCGTACCGCCGCGCTGGGCAGCTTCTCGCAGGCGGCCCGCGAGGCCGATCTGCTGCCCGGCCAGGTTGCCGCTGCGGTGGCGCGGCTGGAGCGCGAGCTGGACCTGCGCCTGTTCGTCCGCACCACCCGCAGCCTGCGCCTGACCGGCGAGGGCGCGCTGTACCTGCCGTATGCGCAGGAGGTGCTGGCGACCCTGCGCGAAGGCCAGGCCCGCGTGCAGGGCGAGGACACCGAGCTGCACGGTACCCTGCAGCTGTCGGCGCCGTCGGACTTCGGCCGCAACCTGCTGCTGCCCTGGCTGAGCGCGTTCCGCGCGGCCCACCCGCGGCTGCGGCTGCACCTGCGCCTGTCCGACGAGGTCGCCGACGTGTTCCGCGATCCGGTCGACGTGGCCATCCGCATCGGCCACTTCGACGACGCCAACTACGTGGCCCTGCCCCTGCTGGAGGGCAACCGGCGCGTGCTGGCGGCCTCGCCGGGCTACCTGCAGCGGCGCGGCATCCCCACGCGCCTGGACGATCTGCGCGAACACGACTGCCTGGTCTATCAGCTCAATGGCCGCGCCTATGATCGCTGGTCGTTCGAGGTCGAAGGGCGTCGCAGCGTGATTCCCGTGCGCGGCCCGCTGGTCTGCGACGATGCCGACGTGGTGCGGCGCTGGGCGGTGGCCGGCGAAGGCATCACCTACAAGTCCTGGCTGGACCTGCGCGAGGACGTGCAGGCCGGGCGCCTGCAGCTGCTGCTGGACGGTGTTGGCAGCAGCATCCCGCTGCAGCTGGTATGCCCGCACCGCAAGCAGTTCTCGCCGGCGGTGCGGCAACTGCACGGGCAGCTGCGCCAGCACCTGCAACCGCTGCTGTCCGGCATGCCCAATGGCCTCACCCGCCCCCTGTCGCCAATCCCGGCGCTGGCCGACAATGACGGCCCCCCGTAGCAAGAGAACGCCGCCATGCCGTGGATGGGCATCCAGGACCTGTGGACATTTCTGGTCGCCGTGCTGGTGTTCCTCGCCCTGCCCGGTCCCGGCACCTTCACCCTGCTGACCGCCACCGGCCGGGGTGGCGTGCGCGGCGGCTACACCGCGCTGGCCGGCCTGCTGGTCGGCGACCAGATCCTGATGTGGCTGGCGCTGGCCGGCGTGGCCGCATTGCTCAAGGCCAACCCGCTGGTGTTCCTCGCCGTGCAGTACCTGGGTGCGGCCTACCTGGTGTGGGTGGGCATCGGCCTGCTGCGCACGCCGAAGCACGAGGGCGGTGACGCCGGGGTCGGCCCGATCCGCATGCAGCCGGGCCGCTACTTCCACCAGGCGATCCTGGTCAGCCTGCTCAACCCGAAGGCGATCCTGTTCTACATGGCCTTCCTGCCGTTGTTCATCGACCCGAAGGCGCACCAGGGCATTGCCACCTTCGCAGCACTGGCGGGCATCATCTTCGTGGTCAGCATCGCCTACTGCTCGCTGCTGATCTGGGTCGGCAACCTGGCCCGCCGCCGGTTGATCCAGCATCCACGGGTCAGCGACGCGCTGCGCCGGGTGGCCGGCCTGTTCCTGGTCGGCTTCGGCATCCGCCTGGGGCTGAACGGGTGAGCGCATCGACGGACGGCGCAATGGCCGCTGCCGGCTGAGCACGCAGGGCGCGCGGGTGCTGGATCCGAGCGACCGGCGTGCGGCCCGGCGCGGCGGCGCCTCACTTTATGCCGATTCCGGCAGCGGGCTCGGAGTACAGCGGCGATGGCGACGCATCTGAGCCGTGCATGACCCCCGTCAGTGGTAATGCTGCGCTGCGTTCGGTCACACTCGGGGACTTGTCGTTATCAGTCACCCCTTCCGAGGCCTGCATGTCCCTGCTCCGGCGCAAGTCCCTAGATTCCGTCACTGTCCATGAAGCCGGCAGGCGCCTGGTCCCGACCCTCAGCTGGCCGCACCTGATCGCGCTGGGCATCGGCGCCATCGTCGGTACCGGCATCTACACCCTGATCGGCGTGGGCGCCAACCTGGCCGGGCCGGCCGTGCTGATCTCCTTTGCCATCGCCGGCGCGGTCTGCGCCTGTGCGGCGCTGTCCTACGCCGAACTGTCGACGATGATGCCGGCCGCCGGTAGTGCCTATACCTACAGCTACAGTGCGCTCGGCGAAGTGTTCGCCTGGGTGGTGGGCTGGAGCCTGATCCTGGAGTACTCGCTGGTGGTGAGTACGGTCGCGGTCGGCTGGTCGGGCTACTTCGTCGGCTTCCTCGACTGGGTCCACACCCAGTTCGGCTGGAACGTGCAGCTGCCGGCCTGGCTGGCTGCCGGCCCGCACGTGGAAGGCGGCATGATCAACCTGCCGGCGATCGTCATCACCTGGCTGGTGGCACTGATGCTGATGGCCGGCACCAAAGAAAGCGCCACCCTCAACGCCATCCTGGTGGTGTTCAAGCTGATCGCGCTGGCCATCTTCGTGGCCGTGGCCCTGCCCGCCTTCGACAGCGCCAACCTGCAGCCGTTCATGCCGTATGGCTTTGCCAAGTCGATGGGCCCTGACGGCGTCGAGCACGGCGTGATGGCGGCAGCGGCGATCATCTTCTTCGCCTTCTACGGCTTCGACGCGATCTCCACCGCGGCCGAGGAAACCAAGAACCCGGGCCGCGACCTGTCGATCGGCATCATCGGTTCGATGATCGGCTGCACCATCGTCTACGTACTGGTGGCGCTGGCCGCCGTGGGCGCGATGAGCTACGCGGTGTTCGGCCACAGCGCCGAGCCGCTGGCCCTGATCATGCGCCAGCTCGGCCATCCGACCGCCGCGATGCTGATCGGCGTGATCGCCATCATCGCCCTGCCGACGGTGCTGCTGGCCTTCCTGTACGGCCAGAGCCGCATCTTCTTCGTGATGAGCCGCGACGGTCTGCTGCCGCGCGGCCTGTCCAAGGTCAACGCACGCACCGGTACGCCGGTGGCGACCACGCTGTTCACTGCGGTGGTGGTGTCGGCACTGGCCGGCGTGGCGCGCCTGGACGAGATCGCGGCGTTGGCCAATGCCGGTACCCTGGCCGCCTTCACTGCGGTCGGCATCTGCCTGGTGGTGCTGCGCGTGCGCGAGCCGGACCGCGCGCGCACGTTCCGCACGCCGTTTGCCTTCATCGTGGGCCCGCTGGCGGCGCTGGGCTGCATCTACCTGTTCCTCAGCCTGCCCCACACCACCCAGCTGTACTTCCTGCTGTGGAACCTGGTCGGCCTGGTGCTGTATTTCCTGTACAGCCGCCGCCATGCGCTGATCGCGAAGTAAACGGATCACCGGTAGCGCCGGGCCATGCCCGGCGGAATCCCGGATGCACGCAGGGCGGTCAGCCGCCCTGCTTTGCGGCGTAATCCTGCGCCTGGCGCATCACCCGCAGCAGGTTGCCGCCCCAGATCGCAGCAATCTGCTGCTCGGTATAGCCCTTGCGCAGCAGCCAGGCAGTGATCTTCGGCAGCTGGCTGACATCGGCCAGGTCGCTCAGGCCGCCGCCGCCATCCCAGTCCAGGCCGATGCCCACGTGCTCGGGACCGACCACCTTGAGGATGTGCTCGAAGTGGGCGAAGAAGTCGTCCAGGCTGGCGTGGCGCACCGGGTGCTCGTGGTCCAGCGCCTGCTCGGCCTTCAGCAGCGCTACGCCCTGTTCGATGCCCATGCCTTCCCATCCACCCAGCTGCCTGCTCAGCGCCTCCTCGGCCTGCGTGCGCTCGGGGGTCTTTGCGGTGTCGATCAGGTAGCCGCCATAGGCGTTCACCTGGATCACGCCACCGGCCCTGGCCAGCTTGCGCAGGCGTGCATCATCGAGGTTGCGCGGATGGTCGTAGACCGCCTTGGCCGAGCTGTGCGACAGCACGAACGGCACCGGCATCATTGCCAGCAGGTCATCGAACACCGCGTCGGAAGCGTGCGACTGGTCGATCACGATGCCCAGCTTGACCGCCGCGCGGACCAGGTCCTTGCCGGCCGGGCTCAGCCCTTTCCACTCGGGGCCCTTGGGGTCGGTGGCCGAATCGGCGAACTCGTTGTTGGCGAAGTGCACGGTGCTGAGCAGGCGCAGGCCGGCGCGATGGTAGAACGAGAGCAG
Source organism: Stenotrophomonas sp. 704A1 (assembly GCF_030549525.1). Taxonomy (NCBI): domain Bacteria; kingdom Pseudomonadati; phylum Pseudomonadota; class Gammaproteobacteria; order Lysobacterales; family Lysobacteraceae; genus Stenotrophomonas; species Stenotrophomonas tuberculopleuritidis. The sequence goes on from NZ_CP130831.1 coordinate 4,672,679, forward strand.
GCTGGGGTCGGCCACCAGCGGGCTGGCGTTCTCCATGCTGATGTAGACCACGCGCTTGCCGGCCGCCTTGATCCGCGCGGCATCATCGGCCGTCAGCGCCAGCGCGAAGCGCTCGGGGTTGGCCGCCAGCATCGTGCGGATGTCCAGCAGCCGTTGCAGGCCATGGTCGCGCTCGGCCAGGTGCGCGGCGGCGCTGCGGTCGCCCTGTCCGGTGTAGATCGCCCAGAAACCACCATCGAGCGCACCTTCGACCATGCGTGGGTAATCCACCTGCGACAGCGCGTTGCGGTCGTGGCGCTGTTCGATGTCGAAGCCCTGGCGGCCGAAGTTGGCCGGTGTGTCCAGGTGGCTGTCCAGGGTGACCAGGCGCTGCTGCAGCGCCTTGGCACGCGCCAGTTCCTGCGTGCTGAACTCGATGGCGTGGGCGGACAGCGGCGCGCACAGCGCCAGGGCAAGCACGACGGACAGGCGACGCAACGAGGGCATGGTGATCCACCGGCAATGGGAAGGACACGACCATAGCGCCCGGATGACCCCACACGGTAGTGCCGCCCCGGCCAGCCTGCCCGGTTGCACGCCTGCTCCATGACCGGCCTGCGCCATGACAGGCGCGCTCCATTACACTCGCCGGCAACCGCTCTTCGCCGCACGCATCGCTGCGTGTCGCCTCGACCATGGAATGGAAACATCGATGTCGAAGTCCCAGCCACCGCCGCTCCCGCTGAAGGAAGCAACGTCGGTGCCCGCCGGCGCGCTCAGCGTCGAACAGCTCAAGCGCGAGGTCCTGCCGGCGCTGTTTGCGGGTCGCACCGACATCGGTCGTTACGGCCCTCCGGATCTGGCCCGCGCCAGCGCCGAACCGGCCTGGCAGGATGGCAGCGCCAACGCGCTGGCCCGCGTGCTGGCCGAGCTGGTCACCCGGCTGTCCGAGCACGATCCCAATGCCCTGCTGCAGCGCGCGCACTGGTGGGACCGGTTGACCGGTGCCGACATCGAACAGCGGCTGCGCCGGCGCATCGCCATGGGCAGCAACGTCGAGCTGCTGGCCGAGATCGAGCGCCAGGCCAGCGCCGTGCGCGCCAGCGTGGATCGACTGGATGCGCAGCTGATCGAGCATGACGTGCAGGGCGTGCGCCTGCAGACCTACATCGATGCCGGCGTGCAGTTCCTGCAGGAACTGCCAGCGGGTGCTGCAACCGGCGTGGATGACGCGCCCTTGCCGGATCGCCCGGTCGAGCGTCTGCAACGCCGCCTGGCCAACCTGACCGCGCTGCTGGCCAGTCACTCCATGAGCCGGGTGCAGGTGCAGCTTGCACGCAGTGCGGCCATCGATCTGCTCGACCGCTACAGCGAGACGGTGCAGATCCTGTTGCCGATCTGGCGGCAGACCATCCAGGCGCTGCACAACAGCGACAACGCCAGCGCGCAGATGGTCGCCAGCGCCGCACAGGCGCAGGACCAGCTGAAGCGGGCACTGCAGGCAGTGCTGCAGGCACCGGCGGTGCGGGCGTGAGCACGCGCGCCACCGACCCGTTGCAGATTCCGCCGGCGTTGCGGGACCGCGTGGAGGGTGTCGCGGGGCTGCGCGCGCTGTACCGGCGTGGGTCGCTGCTGCGCTCGCTGGGGCTGGCCTGCCTGCCGCTGTGCGCGCCGTTGCTGGCCCTGCTCCTGCTCAGCGCCGACGCACACCGCGGCGTGCCGGCCTGGGCGCATGTGCCTGCCGGCTTCAGCGACGGCGGCGCAGGCAGTGGTGTCGTGCTGTATCTGCTGGCCGTGCCGGTGCTGGCGTGGATGGGCATGGGTCTGCGCCGGGTACTGCGCAACCAGGGCGTGCGGCAGTTCACCTACGCCATGGTGTTCGGCACGGCGGTGCTGTGGATGACCGCCTCGGGCACCGATTTCGCGCGGCGTGGGTTCACCGCGCACGAGGCCGGACAGGGCGGCCCGCTGGTGTACGGGAAACTGCACACCGTGATTGAAAGCGCCGCCTTCACCGGGTTCAGCCCGGCATGGCAGCGTTACCTGCGCGCGCAGGATGCGATGGTGGCCGGCCGCGATGGCAGTGACCGGGATGCACTGGCACAGGCGCTGGCCAACGGCCAGGACATCGGCGTGCCGGTGCCCGCGCTGTGGCAGGCGGCGCTGGAGAAAGCAGCCGGGTTGCCGACCTCGGCGCGCAGTGCGCAATGGCATCGGCAGCAACCGCTGCGCATGGCCCTGTTTGAGTACGGCTGGATCATCAGCCTGCTCGGGATTCCAGCGCTGCTGCTGGCCGGCAGCGGGCTGGCGGCGCTGGGGTGGCACCTGCGCAGGCGGGTGGCGGTCATCAACGGTCTGCTGCTGCAGCTGCAGGCAACGGACGCGTCGGCGCGGCCCTAGCGCCGCGCCGGACGGTGCCGACCGTGGGTCGGCACCCCGTGCATCGTCAATCCACCACGCGGCAGAAGACCGCCTTCAGGTAACGCGATTCCTGCACGTGGGCCATGAACGGGTGGTCCGCGCCGGCGCCGGCGACCTTCAGGATCTGGATGGTGCGGCCGGAGAAGTACGCGGCGCGACGCAGCATGTCCAGGAACTGGTCCTCGGCCACCAGGCCGGTGCACGAGAACGTAGCGAACAGGCCACCGGGCTTGACCACGCCCAGCGCCAGCTTGTTCATGTCCAGGTACTTCTTCAGTGCGGTGATGACCTGGTCGCGGTCGCGGGTCATCTTCGCCGGGTCCAGGATCACCACGTCGTACTGTTCGCCGCGGTTGGCGGCGTCGCGCAGCCACGGGAAGATGTCGGACTGGACGAACTTCGGACGCACGTTGTTCAGGCGCGAATTGCCCTTGGCGATCTGGATCACGTCCTCATCGATGTCGATGCCGACCACTTCCGAAGCACCGCGCGCGGCGGCATACACGGCGAAACCGCCGGTGTTGCAGCACAGGTCGAGCACGCTCTTGCCTTCCACCTGCTGGCTCAGCCACTCACGGTTCTCGCGCTGGTCGGCGAAGAAACCGGTCTTGTGCGCACCGGCCGGGTCGGCACGGAACTTGATGCCGTACTCGGTGATCACCGACGCTTCGGTGGTGGTGTTGCCGTGGAAATCGAAGCTTTCCTGCTTCTGCACGTGCTCGTCGGCGAAGCTGTGGAAGCGGCAACCCGGGAACTGCTCGCGCAGCGCTTCATAGATCCACTCACGGTGGCGGAACATGCCGGCGGCGAAGAATTCGACCACCACCAGGTCGTTGTAACGGTCCACCACCAGGCCGGACAGGCCATCCCCCTCGCTGTGCACGACGCGCCAGGCGTCGGACACCGCATCGAGCTTCAGCACCTCACGGCGCAGCGACACCGCCTGGGCGATCTTGCGCGAGAACCAGCCGGCATCGACCGGCACGTTCGGGTCGGTTTCGAGGATGCGCACGGCAATGCGCGAATGCCCGTTGTAGAAGCCGCGGCCGATGAACTCGCCGTCCACGCCGACCACGTCGACGATGGCGCCGGGCTTGGGCCGGACGGTCGGCTTTTCGACCAGTTTCTGGAAGATCCACGGGTGGCTGGAGCGCCACGCGTTCTTGAGGCGGACAACGGGGAGGGCGGTATTCATCCACCTATTGTAAACCGGGCGCCGGGCTCAGATTTCCGCGGCGGGCGGTCCGCGCGGGCGCCGGCCCATTTGACGGCAGCCCGGCCAGGCCGCAGAATCGGCGCCAGAAGGGGAGTAGCTCCCAGACGTTGTCGCCGTCATTTCGAGCCCGCAGGCTCCGGTGCAACGGCAGTTCCAGCCCACCGGAACTGCGAGCGAGACCTTCGCCGTACCGGCGAAGCTCTGTCCCTGGATCCCCCTCCGATCCTCCGTTGCAGATCCTCGCCGTCCGGCCTGGCATTCATCTTTCCAACGGACATTCCCAATGCAGACGATCGGTAACGTGTGGTTGTGGGGCGGCTTCGCAGCGGTGGTGGTCATCGCCCTGCTGGTCGACCTCGTGTTGATGCGCCATGGTGGCCCGCACAAGGTCACCTTCAAGGAAGCCCTGTGGTGGTCCATCGGCTGGGTCGCGCTGGCCCTGCTGTTCAATGGCGGCCTTTGGTACTACCTGAACGAGACCGCCGGCCAGGTGGTGGCCAACAAGGTCGGCCTGGAGTTCCTGACCGGCTATCTGGTCGAGAAGGCGCTGGCGGTGGACAACATCTTTGTCTTCCTGATGATCATGAGCTACTTCGCGGTGCCGGAGGAGCAGCGCCAGAAGGTGCTGATCATCGGCATCCTGGGCGCGATCGTGCTGCGTACGATCATGATCTTCGCCGGCAGCGTGCTGATCACCCAGTTCCACTGGCTGCTCTACGTATTCGGCGCCTTCCTGCTGTTCACCGGCTGGAAGATGTGGTTCGCCGCCGGCCAGGAACCGGATCTGGAAGCCAACCCCGCCCTGCGCTGGATGCGCAGGCACCTGCGCCTGCTGCCGGGTTACGAAGGCAACGCGATGAGCGTCAAGCGCGATGGCGTGCGCTGGTTCACCCCGTTGTTCGCCGTGCTGATCCTGATCGCGGTCACCGACGTCATCTTCGCGGTGGACAGCATCCCGGCGATCTTCGCCATCACCACCGACCCGTTCATCGTGCTGACCTCCAACGTGTTCGCGGTGCTGGGCCTGCGCGCGATGTTCTTCCTGCTGGCCGGCATGGCGGACCGCTTCCACCTGCTGCCGTATGGCCTGGCGCTGGTGCTGGCCTTCATCGGCATCAAGATGATGATCATCGACCTGTTCAAGATTCCGACCCCGGTGTCGCTGGGCGTGGTGGCGGTGATCATCGCCACCACCGTGGTGCTCAGCCTGAAGAACCCGCCGAAGCAGGGCGAAGGCCAGGCCTGAGCCTGGGCAGTTGAACGGCACGGCCGGCGGGATTGTCCCGCCGGCCGTTTCCACTCTCCCGCAGCGGTGGCCTTGGTTTCACGCCCGCCACCGCCATTGCTGAAGGTATGAACACCAACGCGCCCCTGCCCGCCGGCGACGTGCCGGTCGAACGCAACGACCGCACGCGCATCCTGCGCGCCTTCAATGTCAGCCTGGCCGCGGTGCTGGTGCTGGTCGCCGTGTTCGCCCTGCAGGGCACGTTCGACTGGCGACCGTGGGCGGTCGCACCACTTGAAGCCAAGGGCCTGCTGGGCCTGATCGGCGGCCCGATGCTGCATGCCTCGGTCGAGCACATCGCCGCCAACAGCATCGCGATCCTGATCCTCGGCACGCTGGCCGGCAGCGTCTACCCGAAAGCCACCGTACGCGCCCTGCCCCTGCTGTGGCTGGGCTCGGGCATCGGTGCGTGGATGCTCGGCAATCCGGGCAGCGTGCACCTGGGCGCCAGCGGCGTCACCCATGGCCTGATGTTCCTGCTGGCCGGCCTGGGCCTGCTGCGCCGCGACCGTGCGGCGATCGCCACCGGCCTGATCGGCATGCTGTTCTACGGCGGCATGCTGATGACCATCCTGCCGCACGCCGATGGTGTGTCCTGGCAATCGCACATGGGCGGAGCCTTCGCCGGCATCATCGCCGCGCTGCTGTTCCGCACGGCCGACCCGCTGCCGCCGCGCCCGCGCTACAGCTGGGAAGACGAGGAAGACGAGGCCGAAGCGTTGGCCGACGAGGAGCTGGAGCCGCCGCCGCCGCAACGCGTGCCGGTGCTGTGGCAGCCGCGCGAAGGGCAGGACTATGTGGTCGTTCCGTTCCGGCGCCCGGAAGATCCGCGCGGCTGAGCCGGATGCGCCGGGCCATGCCCGGCGACGCGTTGCGACTTCAGTTCCCCGCCGCGCCCATCCCATCCACCGCCTGCCGGCCCAGCGCCGGATCATCGGTGAAGAACGCATCGATGCCGGTGGCCAGGTAGGCCCGCATCTCGGCGATCGATCCCTCGGCATTGCGCGCGTTGTCGGCGCCCTTGCGCAGGTTGCTGGGCTGGAAGTGGTTTTCCGGGCGGAAGGTGTACGGGATCACCATCAGGCCCACGGCATGCGCGTCCTGCACCAGCGTGGTCGCTGTCCCCAGGGCGCCCTTGGCATCGAGCGGAATGATCGAGCGCAGCTCCGGGCCGATGCCATCGGCGTAGCCGGCGATGTCCTTCAATCCGGCGGGGGTCATCATCTGTGCGTAGGTCAGCGCGCCACCGGCCTTGGCGATGTCGGCCGGCTGGGTGTCGCCCTTCCACAGCAGCTGCAGCAGGCGGATGTTGCTGCCCCGCGGAATCCTGCCGCGCAGATAGCGCAGGTTGGCGGTCTCGAACGACTGGATGGTGACCGGGCCGACGTTGGTATAGGCGTTGCCGCGCAGCGCGGACAGCAGTTTGTCTTCCATCGGCAGGCCGATCGACTGGAAGTAGGTCGGGTGCTTGATCTCCGGTACCAGGCCGATGCCGCGGTTGGCGCGGCCGGCCTGCTGCACCAGGAAGGCCAGGATCTCGTCCAGGCTGGCGATGCGGAACTGGCCGTCGTAGGCGGTGCTGCGCAGCGCCGGCAGGCGCTCGCGCGCGTACAGGGTCTTCAGCTCGGCCAGGGTGAAGTCTTCGGTGAACCAGCCTTCCACGGTCTGCCCATCGATGACCTTGCGGGTCTTCCGCTTGGCGAACTCCTCGTGTTCGGCCACGTCGGTGGTGCCGCCGATCTCGTTCTCGTGGCGGGCCACCATCACCCCGTCCTTGGTCATCACCAGGTCCGGCTCGATGTAGTCGGCGCCATCGGCGATGGCCTGCGCGTAGGCGGCCAGGGTGTGCTCGGGCAGCAGCGCGCTTGCGCCGCGATGACCGTAGACCGATGCCTTGGGTGCAGCCGGGGTGGAAGATTCAGCACTCATGGCCACCGATGGTGCCACGGCCAGCGACAACAGCAACGCACAACCCCACGACTTCACTGCGACTTCCCCAAAGCGGTATGTGATGGGCGTCAGTATGCGGCGGCAATATGACAGGCGGGGGAAGCGCGCAGCTGCAGGGCCGGGCACATGCTCGGCGATGCCCCTACTTGCCGATGCAGAAACTGGAAAAGATCCGGCCCAGCAGGTCATCGGCACTCATCTGCCCGGTGATCTCACCCAGCGCGTCGTGCGCCAGCCGCAGCTCCTCGGCGGCCAGTTCCAGGTGTTCGTGCGCCAGCTCGGCATCGGCGCGCTGCGCATGTTGCTGCGCGCGTTCGATGGCATCCACATGGCGGGTACGCGCGGAGAATTCGCCCTCCACCTGCTCGCCTGCCCCGGCCGACGCGATCGAGCGCAGGCGCGCATGCAGGTCCTCCAGACCGGCGCCGGTGGCGGCCGAGACCAGCACCCGATCCGGATCGTCCAGCGCCGGCGCGGTCACCAGCAGGTCCGACTTGTTGTGGATGTAGACCTTGTGCGGCACCGCCGCCACCGCCTCGCCCAGCGCGGCTTCGCCGGCGGCGGGGTCACGCGCATCCAGCACGATCAACGCCAGGTCGGTGCGCTCGATCTCCACATGGGCGCGGCGCATGCCTTCGCGTTCGATCACATCCCCGCCCTCACGCAGGCCGGCGGTATCGACCAGGGTCAGCTCCAGCCCATCCAGGCGGATGGTCTCGCGCAGGGTGTCACGGGTGGTACCGGCAATGTCGGTGACGATGGCGCGTTCGCTGCCGGCCAGCGCATTGAGCAATGAACTCTTGCCGGCGTTGGGCGGGCCGACCAGCACGGCATGCAGGCCATCGCGCAGACGGCGCCCGCGTTCGGCATCACGGCGCAGCAGCGCCAGGTCACCACGCGCCTGTTCCAGGCCGCGCCGCACCTGTGCACCACCGAGCGTATCCAGCGGTTCGTCGGCGAAGTCGATGGCGGCTTCCACGTGGATGCGCAGCAGCACCAGCTGCTCGACCACGACGTCGATGCGGCGCGAGAACACGCCGTCCAGCGAACGGCGCGCGGCGCGGGCAGCGCGGCTGTCACCCGCGGCGATCAGGTCGGCAATGGCCTCGGCCTGGGCCAGATCGAGCTTGCCGTTGAGGAAGGCACGTTCACTGAACTCCCCCGGCCGCGCCTGGCGGGCGCCCAGCGCGATGCAGCGCGCGACCAGCTGCTGCAGCAGTACCGGGCTGCCATGGCCCTGCAGCTCCACCACCTCTTCACCGGTGAAGCTGTTCGGTGCCGGGAACCACAGCACGATACCGTCGTCGATCACCTCGCCCTCGGCATCGCGCAGGCGCGCGTAGTGCGCGTGGCGCGGGCGCAGCGTGGGCGCGCCCAGCGCCATGGCGATGGCCGCGGCGCGCGGGCCGGACAGTCGCAGCAGGCCGACACCGCCGGCGCCGGGGGCGCTGGCGATGGCCACGATGGTGTCGGTACGGGTCGCGTCATTCATGGCTCAGAGTTTCTCCAGCTGCGCGCGCGCCTGGGCAGCACCGCTGCCCTGCGGCTGCAGGGCCAGGTAGGTGGTATAGGCCTGCCTGGCCCTGGCCCTGTCGCCGGCGTGGAAGTACGCATCGCCCAGATTGAGGTGGGCCACCGCACGCGAGGGATCGATCTTCAGGGTGTTTTCCAGCCAGCGCGCGGCTTCGGCATAGCGCTGCTGGCGGTAGTAGACGAAGCCGAGGTTGTTGGCCGCCTGGGCGAAGTCCGGGCGCAGTTTCAGTGCTTCGGCGAACTGCGCGGCGGCGGCCTCGTACTGCTTCTCGCGGTACAGCTGCAGGCCACGGTCGTTGGCCTGCTGCGCGCGCTGGCGGTCCGAGGCCGGGCCGGCACTGGGCACCACCAGCGTCGCCCTGCCCCCCTGCAGGTCGGCCACGGTGACCGGTGCTTCGCTGGGCTTCGCGTCCTGCGCGGCATCGACCTTGTTGTTGAGGGCAATCGCATCGGGGGTCAGCTGGCGGGTGTCGGCGTTGAGGTATTCCTGGCTGTCCGGCAGCTGGAACACGAACTCGCCGCCCTGCGAACCGGGCAGGCTGCCGAAGGCCGGGGTCTGCTGCGAGACCGCCGATACCGCCGGCGCCACGTAGGCCGCCAGCTCGGTGCCGGTGATCAGGCCATCACCGTTGAGGTCGCCCTTGCCGGCCAATGCCTGCAGCAGCACCCAGGTGAACACCGAATGGCCATTCGGGCCGGCATCGGCCACCTGCTGGTCGGCGCCGCCGGCGGTGAGCATCTGACGCGCGCTGCGCCGGGCGTTCTCGCGCAGGAATGCGGACGACGAGGGACCGCCGCGGGTCAGGCCGAGGCCGCTGTAGCAGGCGTCCATCACGAACATCACGTGCTTGGCCTGCAGGCTTTCGGCGATGTTCTGGATGTCGGTCATCGCGATCGCGTCGGTGGCGAACTCCTTCGGGTCCGAATCAACCGGGATGATGTAGCCGAGGTCGCGCCCGGAGGCGAGCTGGCGGGTAGCACCGTGGCCGGCGAAGAACACGAACACGCGGTCGTTGCGGCCGGTGCGGTCATCGGCCAGCCGGTCGTGGAAGGCGGCGAGGATGTTGTTGCGGGTGGCCTGCTCGTTCTTCAGCACGATCACCTGCGAAGCCGGAAAACCGAACTGCCCGGTCAGCGTGTCGGCCACCGCCTGTGCATCGTGGCTGGCGTACTCAAGCTTCGGCCACTTGGCGTAGTTGTCGATGCCGACCACGATCGCCCACGATTTCTCGTACCCGGTGGTGACCGTGGCGTCGCGGTCACTGCCCTTGCGGGGGCGGGCGACGCTGAAGTCGCGGCCGTTCCAGCCGGCGAACTGGTAGCCGTCGGCGATCAGGCGATCGAGGATCTGCGGCAGCGCCTTCACCGCGCGGTCGTGGATGTCGTGGAACAGGATGATGCCGCGCTGTTCCTTGCTGACCTGGTCGAGCACCCGCTGCACGATCGATTCCGGCACCGGGTCGGCCCAGTCCATTGAATCGATGTTCCACATGATCGACTTCAGGCCGGCCTCGTTGAGCAGCTGCAGGCCTTCGGCATTGCGCGCGCCGTAGGGGAAGCGGAACAGCGGCGCACGTTTGCCGTCGACATCCTTCAGCAGCGCATCGGTGTCCAGCACCTGCTGGCGCAGCGCGTCGCCGGAGGTGCGCGACAACTGCGCGTGGGTCAGGCTGTGGTTGCCGACCGCATAGCCTTCTTCCATCAGGCTGCGGCTGATCTTCGCCATCGGCCCGAGGCTGACCGTGCCATCGGCGTCGACCTTGCCAAGATTGCGGCCGACCTCGAAGAACACGCCGGGCACGTCATAGCGCTTGAGGATGGCCACCACTTCATCGGTATAGGCCTTGTGCGGGCCATCGTCGAAGGTCAGCACCACGGTCTTGGCCGGCAGGTCGCGGCCGAAGATCTCGCGGTCGTTGTCCTTCATCGACATCGGGTAGGGCTCGATCACGCCGTAATCGCGCAGGATCGCCTCGCGGCTGTAGTCCTTGTGCAGGTGGGCGATGTAGTCGTCCCACTTCTCCCGCTTCAGCTCGATGGCGCGGGTGCGCTCGAAGCGGCTGAAGATGCGGGTCAGTTCCTGGTTGTAGTTTCGCTCGATCTCGTCGAGCGCCTCCAGGTCCTCGCCGATGCGCTGATGCAGTTTCACCGCCGGCAGCGAGGAATCGGCACCGACCCGCTCGTGCAGGTCGCGCAGCACTTCGCGGAAGGCGAGGCGATCGGCATCGAACAGCTCCGGTGCCGATTCGATGTAGTCCAGCACGCTGCCAAGGGTGGCGAAGCGCCGCGGGCTGCCACCGCGCAGCAGGCTGTCGAACTGCGCGGCGATGGCCGTGCGCTGTTCCAGCCCGTCGTGGAACAGCTGCTGGCCGATGCGGGTGGAGGTGCCACGGTCGGTGGGCGACTGCGCGTGTTCGTCGGCCAGCAGCACGATGATGCGGCGGTAGCCGTCCAGCTGCTTCTGCAAAGCATCCAGCAGCGGCGCGGCGGCGGGGTCGGCAGCGGCCGCGGCCCGCGCGCTCGCCTGGGTCGGGGTGGCCGGCGCCTGCGTGTCGTTGTTGGTACACCCGGCGACGAGCAGGGTCAGCAGCAGCGAGGCCAGCAACAGGTGGAACGACGGCACACGCGGCATGGCGGACTCAGGCTGGGGGGAACAGTGTGCGGGCGATTCTAACGCCACATGCGCAAAGCCCGCCTTGCGGCGGGCTTTGCAGGGCCAGCCGGCCAGCGGCCGGCTCCACCCGTCGGCGCAGACGCGCCTTACTTTTTCTTGGCCGGTGCGGTGGTGGCGGTGGCCGGAACCGGGTCGCTGCCGTGGCGCTTGGTCATCCACCACTGCTGCAGCAGGCCCAGGCCGCCGTTGACCACCCAGTACAGCACCAGACCGGACGGCATGAAGGCCATCATGACGCCGAACACCAGCGGCATGAACTGCATCATCTTCTGCTGCATCGGGTCCATGCCCGGTGCCGGGGTCAGCTTCTGGGTGAACCACATCACCGCCACGTTGATCACCGGCAGGATGAAGTACGGGTCACGCGCGGTCAGGTCCTGGATCCAGCCGAACCAGGGCGCCTGGCGCAGTTCAACCGATTCCACCAGCACCCAGTACAGCGCGAAGAAGATCGGCATCTGGATGAGGATCGGCAGACAGCCGCCCATCGGATTGATCTTCTCCTTCTTGTACAGCTCCATCATCGCGGTCTGGAACTTCTGGCGGTCGTCGCCGTAGCGTTCCTTCAGCTGCGCGATGCGCGGCTGGAACCGGCGCATCTTGGCGCCGCTCTTGTACTGGGTCGCCGACAGCGGGTACAGCACGATCTTCAGCAGCACCACCAGGCCGACAATGGCCCAGCCCCAGTTGCCCACCAGCTTGTGCACCTGGTTGAGCACCCAGAACAGGCCCTGGCCGATCACCGCCATCATCGAGAAGCGGCTGTAGTCGACCACGCGGTCCAGGCCCGGCACGTCTTCCTTGGCGATCAGGTTGACCAGCTTCGGGCCGACCCACAGGCGGGCCTCGGTGCTGGTCGACTGGCCCGGGGCCACGGTGAAGGCCGGGCCACGCGCCTCGATCAGGTCACGGCCGGCGACCTGCGACAGCACGTAGTGCGCGGTCTGGTCCTTTTGCGGGATCCAGGCGGTGAAGAAGTGGTGCTGCAGCATCGCCAGCCAGCCGCCGGTGATGTTCTGGTTCAGCGCGCCATCGTCCAGGTAATCCTTGAACGCACGACGCTGGTACTTCTTGTCGTTGTCGTACCAGGTGGCACCGTTGAAGCTGAACGAATCCGGATTGGTCATGCTCCGCGACAGGATCGTCGGGGTGCGGTCCAGGGTGCGGTACACGTAGCCGTTCCACGGCGCGGCACCGGCATTGCTGACTTCGTCCTTGAAGCGGATCGCATACTCGTTGCGGCCCACGGTCAGGGTGCGCTTGATGGTCACACCGTTGTCGCCGGTCCACACGAAGGGGATCTGCAGTTCGTTCTGGCCCTTGGCCAGCACGAAGTCGCGGGTATCACCGACCAGCTTGAAACCGTCGGCACCCGGCACCGGGGTGTTCTTGTCTTCGCTGGCCCAACCGCTGATCGCGCTGTAGGGATGCGCGGGGTCTTCGGTCAGCAGGCGCACCGGCGGACTGCCCTCGTCCTTGCTCTGCGGGAACTGCAGCAGCTCGGCATCCAGCACACGGCCGCCATCGAGCTGCAGGCGCAGCACGTCGGTGGTCACGGTCACGCGCTGTGCGGACGGCGTGGCGGCGGCCTGGGCCTGTGCCGCCGGCTGGCCCGGGGCACCGGGAACCGTTGCGCTGGGGATGCTGCCCGGGGTCGCGCCCGGAACGCTCTGTGCGGCGGCCGGTGCCGAGCTGGTGGTCGGTGCCGGGGCCGGAACGGCCTTTTCACGGCTCCACTCCATCCACAGCAGCACGGCCACCATCAGCCAGGCAAAGATCAGGAATACACGGGTCTGGTTCATCAGCAGGCAGGCTCAGCGGGGCCGGGACGCGGTGCCGGCTCGGTGATGGAAGAAATGGCGATGCCATCAGGCGGCGGCATTGTGCCGTCCACGCCCGGCGCGGGCAATGCGCGCAGGCGCCGCAACAGGCGCAGAAAGGCCTGGCGGATGTCGTCGTTGCTGGCGTTACGCGCAGCACTACGGGCCACGACGACGAAGTCGCCTGGCTGGATGTCGGTTCGTGTCTGACGCAGGGCGTCGCGCAGCACGCGCTTGATCCGGTTGCGCCCGACGGCATGCGGATCGACCTTGCGGGACACCGCCAGACCCAGCCTGGCCGGCCGGTCTGCCGGCAGCCAGTGCAGGGTCATCAGCGGATCGGACACACGGCGGGCGCCGTTGAAGACCGTTGAATATTCGGCACGCGTGCGAACCCGCGCAGAGCGAGGGAATCGCTTGCGCGGGTCTGCAGTATTCACTGTCGAATGGATTGCGTCTGCCGCTGGATGCGGCATGGCAATCAGGCGCTCAGGACTTTGCGGCCCTTGGCGCGGCGACGCGACAGGATCTTGCGGCCGTCAGCGGTCTTCATACGGGCACGGAAGCCGTGGTCGCGCTTACGCTTGAGGTTGCTGGGCTGGAAGGTGCGCTTGGTGGCCATGTGGGCCTCTCGTATGAATGGGACGGAAAGAACCGGAAATTTTAGAGAGGTGTACCCCCTCGCGTCAAGCCCTGACAGCTACGCCAATTCACCGGCCTGTGCAATAGCTGTGGATGTTTTTGTGAATAAGTGGGGGACAAGCATTCCGAAGCCCGGCCTGCGGTGGTAGTCTGAGCCATCCATTTCCCCCCTTTCAGGCCTGTGTTTGGGCGTCTTTGCGCGCCTATCCGCCGGCCACCGGACAATTATTGCTG